>JAKLLM010000402.1 GCA_023150125.1 Zoogloea sp. | reverse complement strand
CGGCGGCGGCACGGCCCTGGCCGGCGAGGCGCGCTGCCCCGATGGCGGCGCCTGCCCGGCGGCCTACGCGGCCGCCCGCTTCACCGTCGCCGAAGCCGCCCCCGCCGAACGCAAGCCCCCCGCTGCCAAGGCCAGCCCCCCACGGGAGCCCCGCAGCCCGCCCAAGGACGACAACGCCGAAGCCGAGCGCAAGTATGTCGAGGATCTCAACAAGACCCTCGACCGCATGCTCAAGGAAAAGTAGCCGGCCGGGGCGCCGGCCCCGCTCAGACCGAGATCCGGTTCGGGTTGCGGGCCTCGATGGTCACCCGCTGGACATTGGCCGGCACCCGCGGGTCGCTCAGCACCTGGCGGCGCACCACGCCATTGCCTACTTCCTCGGTGAGCACCTGGCTGTCCACCTGGGTCGCCCGGGCGCCCTTGCCCGGCGCGGTGACGATGTTCATCTCGACCTCTTCCTCGCGCTCGCGGGCCAGCTTGCGGGCGTAGTCGTTGAGCTTCTGCATCGCCGCCTTGCCCTCGGGCTTGTCCACCTGGCTCAGGGGGATGTCCACCGAAAACGTCTTGAAGGCGCGCACCGTCTCGGTCTTGCCGGTCTGCTTGTCGGTCACCTGAACCGGCTGGGTCTGCACCGGCGTGGCCTTGGCACCGCTCACCTTGACCGCCTCGTCGGCGGTGGCCTGGGCCTCCTGGATCTCCGAGCTGCGCGCCCGCTGGTAGCCGATCAGCCCACCCACCACTGCACCGGCTATGCAGGCCGTGCCGGCGTCGTTCTTGGTGAGCTTGGCGAGCGCAGCACCCGCCGCACACCCCACCGCCGCGCCGATGCCGGCGCTGGTGGTCTTGTCGTCCAGGTTGGCGCAACCGTTTACAGCCAGCGCCGCCGCCACCAGGGCGGCCGGGAGGCGCATTGCGGAACGTTTTTTCATGGCGATGATCCTTTCAGTCGGACACGGCGGGGTCGTGCCCCTTGCCCGGGAGGATGACGGTCGTCTCCTCGGCCAGCCTTACACATACCGCAGTGTAGTTGTCGTTCTCGGCCGGCGCCCGCTGGCGGATGGCGTCGCCCATGCGGGCCAGCCACGCCTCCGGGCTGGCGGCTTCGTCGAGGAGGCGCTCCATCTCGGGCTCCTCGACGTATTCCCACCAGCCATCGGTGCACATCAGGAACACATCGCCCGGCTGCAGCACCAGCGGCTCGGCCGACACCGACAGGGCGATCGACTCCTTGGCGCCGATCGCCGAGGTGAGCAGGCTGCGCTTGGGGTGGGTGCGGATCATCGAGACGCTGCCGAAGCCCGCGTCGATCATGTTCTGCACCAGGCTGTGGTCCCGCGTCTGGTAGGCCAGGTGGCCGCGGCGGAACAGGTAGATCCGCGAATCGCCCACGTGCCCCCACACGGCCAGGCCGCGGCGGGGGTCGATCAGCAGGGCCACCGCGGTGGCGTGCATGTCGTCGGCGGTGTCGCCGTTGGTCTTTTCGGTGACGACCATCTCGTTGGCCGCCTGGAGCAGGGCCACCGCCGCATCGGGCGCGACCACCGGATGGGCCGCGAAGCGCCGCAGCACGGTGCTCACCACCAGGCGCGAGGCGACGTCGCCGCTGCCGTGCCCGCCGGCCCCGTCGGAGACCACCCAGCAGCAGGCGTCTTCCGAGGTCCAGTAGCCGCAGGCGTCCTCGTTGCGGCTGCGACCGCCCTGTTCCGACACATAACAGGTGTGTACATCGAGCATGGGCACCTCGCGACGGCTTGGCCCGCCGGCAATGGGTGGTCAACGGTCGGGTTCGCGCTCCGCTTGAAGGCGTTCCACCTGCTCCTCGTAGGCGCGCAGGAACTCGCGGCCGAAGAGGGCGTGGAAATCGTCCTCGGCCTCCTGGGAGATCTCACCATACATCTGCTCGAAGAGGTCCCACAAGCGGGCCTTGCGGCTGCCCGGCAGCAGGTTGTCGAGCACACTGCGGGCCGCCACCCGCTGTTCGAGCGCCTCCGGCTCGAAGCGCTTGAGCACGCCCGCCAGCGCCGCCCGCATGCCGGCCATGAAGCCGAACTGGTGGGCGCGCAGGTCGTCGTAGGCGTCGCGCATGGCCTCCTGGGGCGGCATGAAGCCGCGCCCCTGGGGCGCCAGCAGCTGGCTGAGGGCGAAGCCCACGTCGGGCGAGAATTTGAGCGGGTTGTTGCCCTTGCTGACGATCATCGTCACCTCGGCGCGCACCTCGCGCTTGGTGAGCGCGCGGGCAGTGAGGAGCTCGAGGGTGCCCTGGGTGGCCTCGCGCAGCATCACGCCGATCTGCTCCATCAGCTCGGGCGTGAGCCCGGCCGGCAGGCGCACCGGCACCCCGAGCCCGCGCAGGAAGGCCTCCATCAGCACGTCGTGGCCAGCCGGCGCGGCAGGCGGCACGGCGGGCTGCGGCTCCGGCGCGGCCGCGTCGACCCGCTCGGCGCTGACCTCGACCCGCG
>JAKLLM010000401.1 GCA_023150125.1 Zoogloea sp. | reverse complement strand
GCCCATCGCGATGCTGCCGGCGGCGGCCTCGGTGGCGGGATTGATGACGTCGCGGAAGGCCGGGGCGGTGGGCTCGACCCACTGGCCGTCGATGTAGAAGCGTTGCAGGTTGCTCATGGTGTCTCCTCCGGTTTGTTGTGGGTATGCGGTAGGTCAGGACGCCGGCGTGAGCTTGGCCACCGCCAGCATCAGCCACTTGGTGCCGGCTTCGGCAAACTTGACCTGCACGCGGGCGTCGCTGCCGCTGCCTTCGGCGGCGATGATGACGCCGTCGCCGAAGCGCGCGTGCACCACCGCCTGGCCGATGGCGAGGCCGCCGAGATCCCGGGAGCGCAGCGGCGGGGGCGGCGGCATCGAGGGCGCGGCGGGCTTGCCGGCGCCGGGGTTGTAATAGCGCGGCGAGGGCTCGGACACGTAGCTGCGCCGCGGGTTGGGCGGGGTCAGCCACTTGGTGAGCGGTTCGGGGATCTCCTCGAGGAAGCGCGAGCGCAGGTTGTAGCGGATCTGGCCGTGGAGCATGCGGCTCTGGGTGAAGCTGAGGTAGAGCCGCTGGCGGGCGCGGGTGACGGCCACGTACATCAGGCGGCGCTCCTCCTCCAGCCCGTCGGCCTCGAGAGCGCTGTTCTCGTGGGGGAACAGGCCCTCCTCGAGGCCCGACAGAAACACCACGTCGAACTCCAGGCCCTTGGCGGCGTGGACGGTCATCAGCTGGACGGCGTCGGAGCCGGCATCGGCCTGGTGGTCGCCGGCCTCGAGCGAGGCGTGGGCCAGGAACTCGGCCAGCACGCTGCCGGTGTCGGCGGACGGTTCGCCGGGGGCCGGGCCGGCGCCCACCTCGGCGCTGAAGTTGGCCGCGGCGTTGATGAGCTCGTCGAGGTTCTCGAGGCGCTCCTGGCCTTCCTTCTCGAGCTGGTAGTGGCCGCGCAGGCCGGACATCTCGATGACGTGGTCGACCATCTCGTGGAGCGGCAGCTTGATGGTCTCGGCGCGCAGGCGCTCGATGAGGGCGACGAACTGCCCCAGCGCGGCGCCCGGCTTGCCGGCCAGGTGCGGCACGGTCTGGTAGAGCGGCGTGTTCCAGGTGCGGGCGGCGTCTTGAAGGGCCTCGAGGGAACGGGCGCCGATGCCGCGGGTCGGGAAGTTGACCACCCGGGTGAAGGCGGTGTCGTCGTCGGGGTTGGCGATCAGGCGCAGGTAGGCCAGCGCGTGCTTGACCTCCTGGCGCTCGAAGAAGCGCAGGCCGCCATACACGCGGTAGGCCACGCCGCTGGAGAAGAGCTGGTGCTCGAGCACCCGGGACTGGGCGTTGGAGCGGTACAGCAGCGCGATGTCGGAGCGGCTGGCGCCATCGCGCACCAGCGACTGGATCTCCTCGACGATCCAGCGCGCCTCGTCGGTGTCGGTGAAGGCCTCGTACACACGGATCGGCTCGCCGGCGCCGCGGTCGGTCCACAGGCTCTTGCCGAGGCGCTTGGTGTTGTGGCCGATCAGCGCGTTGGCGGCATCCAGGATGTTGCCGTGGGAACGGTAGTTCTGCTCGAGGCGGATCACGCTCTGCACCCGGAAATCGCGTTCGAAGTCGCGCATGTTGCCGATCTCGGCGCCGCGGAAGCGGTAGATCGACTGGTCGTCGTCACCCACGCAGAAGAGGCTCGCCCCGCCCTCGCGGCCACCGTCGGCCAGCAGCGACAGCCACTTGTATTGAAGGCGGTTGGTGTCCTGGAACTCATCCACCAGGATATGGCGGAAACGGGCCTGGTAATGCCGCCGGATCGGCTCGTTGCGCTCGAGCAATTCGTAGCTCCGGAGCAGCAGCTCGGGGAAATCCACAACTGCCTCGCGCTGGCATTGGGCCTCATACTCCGTGTAAAGCTCGACCCGGCGTCGGGTGTAGTCGTCCCAGGCCTCGACCGCCGCCGGTCTCAAGCCGGCCTCCTTCTGGCCGTTGATGAAGTGCTGCAGATCCCGCGGGGGGAACTTCTCGTCGTCGATGTTGAGGGTTTTCAGCAGGCGCTTGATGGCGGCCAGCTGGTCGCCCGAATCGAGGATCTGGAACAGTTGGGGCAGGCCGGCATCCCGGTGGTGGGCGCGCAGGAAACGGTTGCACAGGCCGTGGAAAGTGCCGATCCACATGCCCCGGGTGTTGATCGGGAACATCGCCGACAGCCGCGTGAGCATTTCCTTGGCGGCCTTGTTGGTGAAGGTCACCGCCAGGATGCCCTGGGGGCTGCAGTAGCCGTTCTGGATCAGCCAGGCGATGCGCGTGGTGAGCACCCGCGTCTTGCCCGAGCCGGCACCGGCCAGGATCAGGGCATGCTGGGGCGCCAGCGTGACAGCGGCGAGTTGTTCCGGATTGAGGTTGTCGAGAAGCTGGGGCATGGGGCGGACGAAGTAGATAAACGTACAGCTAGGCTGCAGATTGTACCGCCCGGGGGCGATGGCGAGCACCCCGCCGATGGC
>JAKLLM010000400.1 GCA_023150125.1 Zoogloea sp. | reverse complement strand
GGCGAGGGCGTCGAAGCCGGCGCGGTAGTCGCGGCAGGTGCCGCACCAGGCGGCGCACAGGCAGGCGACGAGGAACTCGGGATGGGCGGTGGTCATTGGGTCTCGTCGGGGGCCGGGCCGAGGGCGACCCAGCGTATCCACTGGCCGCAGGCGTTGCGCGGGCCGCGGCGGCTGGTGCCGTGCCAGGGGCCGTCCTGGCAGTCGCCGCGGTCGTTGTCTTCGTCGTAGGACACGGTCTCGGGTTCGGGGCCCGGTGTGCGGGCGCCACCCCAGCGGTTGCAGCTGAGGCAGCGGCGGCGCTCGACGGGCTGGCTGGCCACGGCTCAGGCCTCCGGGCGGCCTCAGGGTTTGCCGGGCGTGCTGCCGGCGGCCTGGGCCACGAGCGGCGCGCGCAGGGCGTCGAAGCGGGCCGGGGCCACGTATTGCAGCAGCTCGCGGCCCTTGCTGTCGAGGACGAGGTCGAGGCCCTTGGCGGGGTAGAGCAGGTGCTCGAGGTGTTCATTGACCCGGATGCGCTCGGCGGGCTGGCCGAAGCGTTCGAGGATCACCGCCTCGTCGAGCTGGGCGCTGGGGATGAAGGCGAGGCCGCGGATCGGGGCGGCGAGGGCAGCGGCGGAGTCGGCCGGGGCGAGGGTGGCGCGGCGGGTGGTGCTCTGCATGTACTGGGTCTTGGGGGCGCGCTCGCGCATGCCGTCGATGGTTTCGGGCGGGAGGTCGGCGGTGACGATGAGCTTGCCGGCCACGAAGCCGGCGGTGACGCCTTCGTAATAGCCTTCCACGTTGCCGCGCTCGTTGGGTTCGGCGATGACGGCGAGCTGCATCTCGGGGCCGAAGCGGGCGCGGGCGTCGGCCAGGGTGCTCCGGCCGAGGGTGAGGCCGAAGACCTGCGCCTCGCCGCCGGGCAGGGTCTCGATCTGCCAGGGCAGGCCGCTGCTCGGCACGTCCTGGGGCTGGTAGTGCGTGAACTGCCAGACCACCGGGCCGAGCAGGATGGCGAGGGCGGCGACGATGATGGCGAGAGCGATCTTCATGGAGTGGTGAGCTTAGTGGGGCGCCTGGAACTGCGCCGGCCGGCTGGCGTGGAACTGGATGGGCACCGCCGGCATGTCGAGCACCGACTTGCGGATGCGACCGATCACGTGCATCTCGCAGCGCTTGCAGTCGAACTTGAGGGTGAGCTTTTCCTTGCCGTTGATGAGGGTCATCGGGTCGGGCTTGATGCCCTTCACTTCCTTCGGGCACAGGTTGAAGCTGTAGCGCAGGCAGTGCTTGGTGATCATCAGCGAGGCGTCGTCGGTGTGCTCGTTGGCCTCGTAGGCGGCCTCGATGAGCTGCACGCCGTGGCGGTGGTAAAAATCGCGCGCCTTCTGGTTGAGCACGTTGGCGAGGTAGCTGAGCTCGGTTTCGGGGTAGGGCACCGGCGGTTCGACGGCGGCGCGGCGGGGCAGCGGCGGGAGCGCCTTGAGGCGCGCGGCTTCGAGCTGTTCGGCGGCGTCGCGGCGCAGCGCGTTGATGGCGCCAGCCGGCAGGAACCAGGCCTGCTCGAGCTGCAGCGCCACGTTGCGGGCGCTGAAGATGGTGGCGCCGAGCTTGGCGACGCCGTCGCGCAGGCCGGCGAGGGCGCGCTCGGTGTCCTTGGCGGGCTCCTTGGCATGGGCCAGCTCGGCGCGGGCCGTCACGCCGGTCTCGTCGGTGAGGGTGAGGGCGAAGCCGCTGGGGGTTTCGCTGAGCAGAACGTCCACGGCGATGCGGCGTTCGGCGGATTTCTTGTCGAGCATGCGCTCGAACTCGTGGTCGTGGTTGCGGAAGATGCCGCTGCCGGGGAAGAGCTCGGCGGGGATCTGGTCGGCGGTGTGCACGCGGAAATCCTCGCCGATCCTCTCGGCGCGGTTGACGCGCAGGCCGACCAGTTCGCCCTTGCGGTCGTAGAAGCTGAGGCCGTCGCCGTTGTGCAGCTCGACCGCGCTGGTGGTGTCGAAATGCCGGCGCTGCTTGCCGTCGACGCGGATCACGCTGCCCACCGGCTCGCCGACGAACTTGGGCGAGTCGAAGGCGCCGATGTCGGCGGTGCGGCCGTTAACAAAGTAGTCGGTGGCGCCGCGGTTGAAGGTTTTGTCGGCCAGCGGCTGGAACAGGAAGGTGCTGCGCCCGGCCGAAGTGCGGGTGTACTCCGGCGTGTCCTCCATGATTTCGTCGAGGAGCAGGCGGTAGTGGGCGGTGATGTTCTTGACGTAGGCCATGTCTTTGTAGCGGCCTTCGATCTTGAAGCTGCTGATGCCGGCGTCGGCCAGGGCGCGCAGGTTGGCGCTCTGGTTGTTGTCCTTCATCGACAGCAGGTGCTGGTTGCTGGCCACCAGGTTGCCGTCTTTATCCGTGAGGTCGTAGGGCAGGCGGCAGGCCTGGGAGCATTCGCCGCGGTTGGCGCTGCGGCCGGTGTGGGCGTGGCTGATGTAGCACTGGCCGGAAAAGGCCACGCATAGCGCGCCGTGGATGAAGAACTCCAGCGTGCAGTC
>JAKLLM010000399.1 GCA_023150125.1 Zoogloea sp. | reverse complement strand
GGCCACCACCTGCTGCAGGCGCAGCGCGCGGGGGCGCAGGGCGTCGAAGGTGGCGATGTCGTGCTCCATCTCGGCCAGGTCGAAGCTCGGCGGCAGGGCGTTGGGGTCCTGCCTGAAGACCACCGGGGCGATGCGGCAGAAGGGCTCCGAGCGGTCGCCCATCTTGGCCAGGCTGCGGATCTGCTCGGTGGTGAGGCTGACGAAGGACTCGGAGAAACGCTCCACGGTGGCGATGGCGGCGTCGAGGGCGGCGAGTTCTTCGGGGGTGAACGCCAGGGAAACGAGGTCTTGACTCATCACGGGGCTCCTGCAGCAGAGGGGGGAGGGGATGGTGCCGTAAAATGACTTTCACATCGGCGTGAAGTCGAATGGCATGCTACAAAAATGCTGCCTGTAGGTCTAGTGCGATTTGGGGGCAGGCTCGGGGGCGGCCGGTATCGAGTCGGGCTGGGGCTGCGCCACTTCCGCGGCCTCCCGCTCCAGCCACACGCCGAGCTCCAGCGCCGGCAGCGGCCGCGAGAAGAGGTAGCCCTGGGCGGTGTCGCAGCCGAGCCGGCTGAGGAAGCGCAGCTGCTCTTCGGTCTCGACGCCTTCGGCGACGACCGTCTTGCCCAGGCCGTGGGCGAGGGCGATGGTGCCCTTGACGATGGCGGCGTCGTCGCCGCCGTGGGTGATGCCGGCCACGAAGCTGCGGTCGATCTTGAGCTCGGACACCGGGAAGCGCTTGAGGTAGGACAGCGACGAGTAGCCGGTGCCGAAATCATCCACCGAGATGCCCACCCCCAACTCGGCCACCCGGGCGAGGAGCTCGGCGACGAAGTCGGCCTTGTGCATGGCGGTGGATTCGGTGAGCTCGATCTTGAGCAGCCGCGGGTCGAGCCGGCTCCGGGCGAGGGCGTCGCGGATGGTGCCGACGATGGCCATGTCGGCGCACTGGCGCGACGAGACATTGACGGCCACCGGCACCAGCGGCAGCCCGGCGGCGGACCAGCGGGCGAGTTGGGCGCAGGCTTCGTGGATGACCCACTCGCCGAGGCTGCGGATCGAGCCACTCTCCTCGGCGGCGGGGATGAACTGGTCCGGGGGGATCAGCCCGAAGCCCGGCCGCCGCCAGCGGATCAGGGATTCGAGGCCCACCAGGCGCTGCCCGGCCAGCGCCACCTGGGGCTGGTAGAAGAGCTCGAACTCGCCATTGGCGAGGGCCCCGCGCAGGGCGCTCTCGATGCTCAGGCGGTCCTTCGACCAGACGTTCATCTCGGCCGAATAGAAGGTGAAGTTGAGGCCGCCGTCGGTCTTGCCCTGGTACATCGCCTTGTCGGCCATCGACAGCAGGGTGTCGGCGTCCTTGCTGTCGTCGGGGCCGATGCTGATGCCGATGCTGCAGGCGAGAAAGAGCCCGCGCACGCCGACGCTGTCGATCTCCCGGTCGAGCAGGTCGAGGATCTTGCCGGCGATGGCGGCCACCGAGTGGCGGTCGGCGACGCCGTCGAGGAGCACGATGAACTCGTCGCCGCCCCAGCGCGAGACGGTGTCCTCGGCGCGCACCGCGGCCTGCAGGCGCCGGGCGACGTCCTGCAGCACCAGGTCGCCACAGTGGTGGCCGAGGCCGTCGTTGATGCGCTTGAAGCGGTCGAGGTCGATGAACAGCACCGCCACCACGCTGCCGGCGCGGGCGCTGCGGGCGATCGCCCGGTGCAGGCGGTCGAGCAGCAGGTTGCGGTTGGGCAGGCCGGTGAGGGGGTCGTGGGTGGCCTCGTGGATCAGGCGGGTGGTGGAGGCGACGCTCTCGGTGACGTCGTGGAAGGCCAGCACGGCGCCCCCGTCGCCGCTGTCGATGGGGGTGAGGCTGACGGTGAGCATGTGGCGGGCGCCGTCGCTGCGGCTCCAGGCGAGCGGGCCGGCCAGCTGGAACTGCCGGCCGCTGGCGACGCAGCGGTGCATCAGCTCCTCGATCCGCGGGGCGTCGGCGGTGAAGCGTGCCAGCAGGGGCGCGACGGGCTGCCCGCCGAGCTCGGCGAAGCCGGCGCCGAGCAGCGTCTCGGCCACCGGGTTCATGAACACGATGTCGCCGCCGCGATCGACCGAGACGACCCCGTCGGCGATCGCCCGCAGGGTGGCGTCGGCCTGGCGGTGGGCCTGGCGCAGGCTGCGCCGGGCGTCGGTGAGGCGCAGCACCAGCGACAGCAGATGTCCGGCCAGGATGCCCCCCGCGGCGGCGGCGGGCGGCAGCCAGATCTGCGCTTCGCGCAGCAGCACGCCGCTGGCCGCGAAGGGCAGCAGCAGCCCGCCGGCGGCGAGGGGGATCTGCATCGCCCGGCGCTCCGAGCGGAAGACCATCGCCGACAGTACGAGGAGCAGCGTGGCGGCGAGGGTGAGCCCGGTGCTGGCCGTGCCGAGGATGCGCCCGCTCACCAGGGACTGGTAGGCACGGGCGTGGAATTCGACGGCGGGCATCGGGTGCCCGTTGGCGGCGCCGGGGGTGGCGATCCCGGCGTCGAGGCCCGCCGCCACGGCGCCCACGAAGACGGCCTT
>JAKLLM010000398.1 GCA_023150125.1 Zoogloea sp. | reverse complement strand
GGGCGTCGGAAAAATTTACACCCGCCACCCGCCGCGGCCGGCCGCGCCGCGCAGCCCCTTGATTTCTATTAAAAACCCCCGGAAGGCCTGATTAATGCTTGGTTTAATCGCCACCCTCAATGGCGATCAACCCTGCAAATCCCGGGCCCACATCAGGAGCCGTCGAGATTTCCCCTTCGTCATGAGGGCCACACCTTTGGCCGCCCCCGGGCTTGCGCACCTGGCCCCCGGGCATTCCGCCTGACGGACTCACTCGATGGAGAGGCTCCCCATGAAACCCGCTGCAAAAATCCTTCTCGCCGCGACTTCAGCCCTTCTGGTGAACACGAGCGCGCTGGCCGCCGCCTTCACCTTCACCACCCCGACCCTGGCCCTGCCCGCCAACCTCGGCAACGGCCTGACCGGGCAGTTGTGGACCAACGTCAACCCCAGCACCGACACCCTCGCCCAGGCCCAGGCGATCATCAGCGGCGGCGTTGCCACCGCCAATTACCGCGCCACCACCATCGACTACCCGGTCGGCGTGGCCGGTTCGACCTCGGTCTTTGCCAACTACGGCGCCGTCCTCGACGCCACCGCCCAGGCCACGCTCGACAACACCAGCATCCTCACCGACGACGTACTCAACACCGTGATGCGCTTCGCCGGCTTCTTCGGCGTGCAGAACGCCGGCGAGGTGTGGACCTTCCACATCCCCTCCGACGACGGCAGCGCCGTGGACATCCAGGGCACCCGCATCCTCAACAACGACGGCATCCACAGCTTCGGCGGCCCGAGCACCACCGTCGAGTTCGCCGCCCCCGGCCTCTACGCGATGAACATCCTGTTCTTCGAATCCCAGCCGAGCGACTGGGGCCTCGAGTTCCGCGGCGGCCTCGGCACCGCCTCACCCACCACCGCCCTCACCGACCGCCTGTACACCCTGGTCGACTACGCCGACCCGGACGACGACCGCCTGGACAGCATCCAGAAGATTCCCGAACCCGGCGCCCTGTCCCTCGTCGGCAGCGCCCTGCTCGGCGCCTTCGCCTTCCTGCGGCGCAGCCGGCGCTAGGCTGTCGCGGCACCGCCGCGGGGCCGCGCGCCGCCCGACGGACGCAGCCCCAGGCCATCAGCACAAGCATCCGCCACCGCCCGCCGGAGTCTCCCAAGCCGGCGGGCGGCGCCTCTCCGCGCCCTTCCCAAGGCAGCGCGCCGCGCCGTGAAGTTGCGCTGGCGCGGCTGCCCATCTCCCGTCGACACGCCATTCTGGGCTGACACGAAGCCGCCTCCTGTGGCATAAGGGCAGGCCATCCGAACCCAGCAGGAAAGCACAGCGTGGAACGCATCGCCGTCATCGACTTTGAAACCACCGGCCTGTCGCCGGCCCAGGGCGACCGGGCAACCGAGATCGCCGCGGTGATCCTGGAGGGCGGCCGGGTGGTGGACCGCTACCAGAGCCTGATGAACGCCGGCGTCCGCGTCCCGGCCCACATCGAAGCCCTCACCGGCATCAGCAACGCCATGCTCCGCCAGGCCCCGCCCGCCGACCGGGTGATGGGCGAAGTCGCCGATTTTGTGGGCGACTGCCCGCTGGTGGCCCACAACGCCGCCTTCGACAGCCGCTTCTGGGACGCCGAGCTCGCCCGCATCACCCGCCAGCGGCGCCAGGAGTTCGCCTGCTCGCTGCTGCTGGCCCGGCGCCTGATGCCCGACGCCCCCAGCCACAAGCTCGGCGCGCTGGTCGAGTACGCCCGGCTGCCGGTAGCCGGCCGCTACCACCGGGCCCTGGCTGACGCCGAGATGGCCGCCAGCCTGCTGCTGCGCCTCACCGACGAGCTGCGCACCCGCCACCAGCTGCCGGGCATCTCCCACGCCGTGCTGCGCAGCATCCAGGCCACACCCAGGCAGCAGCTCGAACGCTGCCTCGCCCGCCACCGCCAGGCCGCCGCCTGAGCCCCGGGCGCCCAACGCGCGGGTGCGCACAATTGCGTATTCCGCGCCCCCGCCGCTTCCGCCACAATCAGCCCCCATGACGTCCCGCCTCCCCGTCACCACGCCGGCCTGGCATGCCGAGCTGCACCTGCGCTTCACCCGCGCGGGCGCACGCAGCGTGCTGCGCGACAACCGCCACCAGGGCCCGCTGCGGGTGCAGAAGGCGCTCTACCCCGAAGGCGAGGCCGTCTGCCAGGCCATCGTGCTGCACCCGCCCTCGGGCATCGCCGGCGGCGACCACCTGCACATCAACGCCAGCGTCGAAGCCGGCGCCCACGCCCAGCTCACCACCCCCGGCGCCGGCAAGTGGTATCGCTCGGCCGGCGCCGACGCCTCGCAAACCCTTGAGCTGCAGGTGGCCGACGGCGCCTGCCTCGAATGGCTGCCGCAAGAGAGCATCGTCTTCGACGGCGCCCGCGCCCGCATGGACACCCGCATCGCGCTGGCCGCCGACAGCCGCCTGATGGCCTGGGACATCCTGTGCCTCGGCCGCGCCGCCGCCGGCGAGCGCTTCGGCAGCGGCCGCGTCGACCTCGCCTGCCGCATCGAGCGCGCGGGCA
>JAKLLM010000397.1 GCA_023150125.1 Zoogloea sp. | reverse complement strand
GCTCGAAGAGCAGGCGGTAGCGCTCCTCGCCGGCGCGGCGGGTGTCGAGGGTGTTGCGCAGGGCCGAGATGTCCTCGATGGCGACGGCGAAGAAGGGCGGCGTGTCGTCGTCGCCCGGGATCAGCCGGGCCGATTCGCGGCACCACAGGGTCTGGCCGTCGGCGCCGTGGTAGCTCGCCTCGCGGGTGAAGTGGCGGGTCTCGCCGGACAGGCAGCGCGCGCGCAGGGCCTTGCCGGCTTCGGCCGCGTCGGCGTCGAGGAAGCTGTCGACCGGCGCCCCGGCGATCTGGTCGGCGGGGCGGCCGAGGAGATCGGCCAGGGCGTCGTTGACCTCGAGCCAGCGCCCGTCGGCCGAGATCCGCCCGACGCAGGCCGGCGCGCCGGCAAACAGGGCGCGGAAGAGGGCTTCGTTCTCCTGCAGCTGGTCGCGGGCCTCGACTTCGGCGGTGATGTTGCGGGTCGTGCCGCAGTAGCCGGCGAACACACCGTTGCGGTCGAACACCGGGATGCCGCTCTCGGAGAGCCAGATGGCCCGGCCGGCGTGGTCGTGGCGGCAGAAGACGAGGTTGGAGAAGGGCTCGATCTGCTTGAGGTGGGCGATGTGCTCGGCCCACGGCGCCTCGTCGGGGGATTCACCGGGCAGCTCCCAGCGCCGGGTGCCGATGGTGTCTTCGGCGCCGAGGTCGGACAGGTGGCCGGAGCTGGCGGAGATGGCGGTGTAGCGGAGGTCGGCGTCCTGCTCCCAGTAGCCGTCGTTGCTGTAGGCGATGAGGGCGTGGATGCGCTCCTCGTTGCGTTCGAGCTCGGCGCTGAGGCGGGCGTGGTCGGTCACCTCGCGGCCGATGCCGCGGTAGCCCTGGAAATGCCCGCTGGCGTCGAACACCGGGCGGCCGCGCAGCTCGAGGTAGCGCAGCTCGCCGCTCTGGCTGCGGCGGGTGAGGGTGACGGTGATGGGGCCGTGGCGGGCGAGGGTGTCCCGGTGGGCCTGGGCGAAGTCGGGCGGCACCTCGGGCATGATGACCTCCTCCCAGTCGCGGCCCGGATAGTCGGGAGGAGCGATGCTCGGCGCCGCCGGTGCGCCGGGGATGGTCACGAAGCGGTGGTGGGCATCGATCTCCCACAGCCAGTCGCCGGAGATCTCGACGAAGTCCAGCCAGGGGGGGGAGACTTTTTCGGGTGGGGGAGGCGGGGTGGGCGCGGGTGGCGGCTTGCGCCCGGTCAGGCGGCCGATCAAGAGCCCGGCGAGGAGCCCGGCCCCGGCCAGCAGCAGGCCGGGCAGCGCGAAGGCGCCGCCTCCCGTGACGTCGGCGGCCATCGCCGCGGGCGCGAAGAGGCCGCCACCGGCCAGCAGCAGGGCCAGGGGGCGCATCGGGGAGCGAGGGGCGATCGGTCGGGCGAGCATCGCGCGATATTATCCGCGGTCGACGGGTTTATGACGTCATGAGTGTGCTGCATTCATGCGGCTTGACACGGATGCGGCAAGATTATCGTGCGCCGGCGCGGCTCATCCGGAGGCTTTGGAAAAATTTCGGAAGAAGTTTGACGGCCGCGGGGAGGCTCTGTATTATTCGCGCCTCTCGGGGTGTAGCGCAGTCCGGTAGCGCGCTTGCTTTGGGAGCAAGATGTCGGGAGTTCGAATCTCTCCACCCCGACCAAAGCTTCGCTCCGGTGCCCGCGGCAATCGATATCTGCCCGTAGCTCAACTGGATAGAGCACCGGCCTTCTAAGCCGGGGGTTACAGGTTCGATTCCTGTCGGGCAGGCTCTTGAAACAGGTTTTCGGGTTGGCGACGCAAGTCGATGACCTTCAGTGGCGGCATTAGCTCAGTTGGTAGAGCACTGGATTGTGATTCCAGGTGTCACCGGTTCGATCCCGGTATGTCGCCCCAGCTTTATTGGTAGTTCCTGCCGTTCCGATGGCGGCATTAGCTCAGTTGGTAGAGCACTGGATTGTGATTCCAGGTGTCACCGGTTCGATCCCGGTATGTCGCCCCAAGTTCCAAGCAAAAAGCCCTGACTCGTCAGGGCTTTTTGCTTTTTGGCCGGCGTTCCGGCCGGGGGCTTACTTGCGCTCCGCCCCGATCCCCGACCACGGTTTGAACATCCAGGCAAACCAGATGGTCGCGGCGTAGCTCGCCATTTCGAGGGGGAGGGTCTGAGCCTTCAAGAGGTAGTCGGTGGTGTCGAGAATCGGTTTGCTCGTCAACATGATCGGTCTCCGGAGTGGAGTTTGATGATGTACGCAGCCCGGCGGATGCGCGGGGCTCGTTTGTACGTATTCGAGGGCTGGTTTCAGCTTCGTCGGATCGTTGATGTCAGATTAGCGCGCCGTTCCGGTGTTGCCTGTGTCTTAGTTGCGTAAAACGCAAAATTTCACGCCGGGACGCGGCTGGAATACAACACCTTGCAGGGCGGGTGGTTTTGCGGCCGCCGTTTACGGCGGGCAGAGGGGGAGGCGGCGTCTCGCATTTTGTGCGCCGTCGACCTAAGCTTCGAGCGATATGGGCTCGTTGGATGGTGGGAGAGGGTGGATGCGCGGGAGTCGTAAGTCGGGGTGGGTGTTGGCTGC
>JAKLLM010000396.1 GCA_023150125.1 Zoogloea sp. | reverse complement strand
CGCGCGGACCTTGTCGGCGCCGAGCGCATCGACGGCGATCGCCAGCGTGAGCGCCGAATCGACGCCGCCCGACAGGCCGATCAGCGCACCGGGGAAGCCGTTCTTGCCCAGGTAGTCGCGCACGCCCAGCACCAGCGCGTCGTACACATCGGCCTCCACCGGCCGCGCCGCCGGCACGCCGCGGTCGAGCCAGGCGCCGTCGGCGAAACGCAGCACCGCGAGCTCCTCGGCAAACGAGGCGCCCTGCCAGGCCAGGCTGCCGTCCCGGTCGAGGGCGAAGGAGCCGCCGTCGAAGACCAGCTCGTCCTGCCCACCCACCAGGTTGCAATACACCACCGGCAGCCCGGTGTCGGCGATGCGCTCGCGCAGCACCTCGTAGCGCAGGCCCTGCTTGTGCATGTGGAAGGGCGAGGCGTTGAGCACCAGCAGCAGCTCGGCGCCGGCCCCGCGGGCCACGTCGGCGGCGCCGGATTCCCACACGTCGGCACAGATGTTGACACCCACCCGCACGCCCTTCAGCTCGAACACGCAGGCCTCGTGGCCCGGCTCGAAGTAGCGCTCCTCGTCGAACACCTCGTAGTTGGGCAGGCGGTGCTTGAAGTAGGTGCGCACCACGCGGCCGTCCTGGATCACCGCTGCGGCGTTGAAGCGCTCGCCGGCCCGCTCGGCCGGGTAGCCCACCAGCACCGTGATGCCGTGCACCTGCGCGGCGAGGGCGTCGAGCTCCTCGGCGCAGGCCTGCAGAAAGGCCGGGCGCAGCAGCAGGTCTTCAGGCGGATAGCCGCACAGGGCGAGTTCGGGGGTGAGCAGCACATCGGCACCCGCGGCCTTGGCGCGGGTTGCCGCATCGAGGATCCGGCGCGCATTGCCGGAGATGTCGCCCACGACACAATCGAGCTGGGCGACCGCAACGGAAAGAGGGGTTTTCATGGGGCGACACTATACCGCGAAGCCGCGCCCCGCCGCGCGCCCGGCGCACCGCCGGCCCGGTGTAGGATGGCCGCCATGCCGACTTTCCGCCTACACGCCGCCCTCGCCGAGATCCCCGCCGCCCAGTGGGACGCCCTCGCCGGCCAGGCGCCCCTCGCCCACGCACTGCTGGCCGGCCTCGAGGCCTCCGGCTGCGTCGCCCCGCGCACCGGCTGGACGCCCCGCCACGCCGCCCTGTGGGAGGGCGACACCCTCGTCGCCGCGATGCCGCTCTACCTCAAGGCCCACTCCTACGGCGAATACGTCTTCGACTGGGCCTGGGCCGACGCCTACCAGCGCCACGGCCTCGCCTACTACCCCAAGTGGCTCGCCGCCCTGCCCTTCACGCCGGTGCCCGGCCAGCGCATCCTCGGCCGCGACGAGGCCAGCCGCCGCCTGCTGCTGGCCCGCGTGCTCGAGATGGTGCGGCACTCCGGTGCCTCGTCCTTCCACCTGCTCTTCCCGACCATCGAAGAAGCCGGCTGGCTGCGGGATGCCGGGCTGGCGCTGCGCCACGGGGTGCAGTTTCACTGGCACAACGCGGGCTACCGCAGCTTCGACGACTTCCTCGCCCGCCTCACCCACACCAAGCGCAAGAAGATCCGCCAGGAGCGGCGCAAGGTGGCCGAGGCCGGCATCACCTTCCGCGTCCTGCGCGGCGCGCAGATCCAGGCCGACGATTGGGCCTTCTTCCACGCCTGCTACGCCCGCACCTACGCCGAGCACCGCTCCACGCCCTACCTCAGCCTCGGCTTCTTTGCCGACCACGCCAGCCAGGCCGGCGACGCCTGCGTGCTGATGATCGCCGAGCGCGCCGGCCAGCCAGTGGCGGCGAGCTTTTTCATGCGCGACGCCGACGCCCTGTATGGCCGCTACTGGGGCGCCGTCGAATACATCCCCTGCCTGCACTTCGAGGCCTGCTACTACCAGGCCATCGACTACGCCATCGCCGAAGGCATTTCCCGCTTCGAAGGCGGCGCCCAGGGCGAGCACAAGCTGTCCCGCGGCCTCGAGCCGGTGCGCACCACCTCCGCCCACTGGCTCGCCGACCCGCGCTTCGCCAGCGCGGTGGCCGACTTCCTGGCCCGCGAGCGCGGCGGCGTCGAGGACTACCTGGACGAGCTCTCCGAGCGGCTGCCCTACCGCGCCGCCGACACGCCCTGAGGCCCGCGCCGCAGCAGCACGTCCAAAAACTCGTCCCGCAGCGTGGCCAGCTCCATGTCACGACCGCTCAGGCGGGCAATCGAAACCCGCATCGAGATCACCGAGGCGATCGCCCCGACCAGCGCCGTGTGGGCCACCACGACATCGCTCCGGCCCAGGATGCCCGCCTCCATCGCCTCCTCCCACAGGGGCCGGTAGAGCTCCAGGTTGGGCTGCATCAGCTGCGTGAGCACATAGTCGGCCCGCTCGCCGGTCTCGGCCGACTCGCGCATCAGCAGGCGGGCCAGCGGCACCTGCCGCGCGATGCGGTCGAACAACAGGCCTGCCCCGCGGCGCACCCGCGCCGCCACCGCCACGCCCGGCTCGGCGAGGCTGCGGGCGATCTCGGCGCGGTCGGTCTGGTGGCGCTGGGCCAGCTCATCGACCATCGCCCGCCAC
>JAKLLM010000395.1 GCA_023150125.1 Zoogloea sp. | reverse complement strand
TGCGCAGCCGGCGGGTGAGCGGGTGGGGCTCGTACTGGAGCAGGTCGGCCCAGGCCGGGTCGTCGGCCAGCTGCAGGCTGCGGGCACGGGCCTGAAGGTCGCCAGGGCCGTCGGCCCGGGCCGGGTGGGCGGCCGTGGCCAGGCACAGGGCTGCGCCGAGGGCGAGCACGGTTCGCATGGGGTGGGAGCAGGGGCGGGCGGCGGGCGTTAAAAAGCCCTGTGCGGGCACAGGGCTGTGGTGTGCTGCGGGCCGTGGGCTGGCCAGGGCCCGCATTGCTGCGGCGATCAGACGGCTTCGGCGTACTTGGCGAGGCGGGCGTCGGACTGCAGGGCGGCCTTCAGGCGGGCGGCGATGCTGTCGGCGGACTCGACCGAGGCGAAGATCTCGGCGTGGTGGGCCTTGGCGAGGCTGACGAAGGCGGCCTTGTCGGCGGCGTCGACCTTCAGCAGCGCAGCCAGCGCATCCAGGGTTTCGCCCTGGCCGGAGGCAGCGTCGCGGGCCAGCTGGGACTTGTTGCCGTCGATGAACAGGGCGGTCTTCCAGTTGGAGCTGACCACGCCGTCCTGGGTACAGCCCAGGGTGCCGGAGGTGATGCCGAAGGTCTGGTTGCCGAAGGTGCCGTTGGTGGTCACCGCCAGGACCTGCGGGGCGATGCCCTTCTGGCCTTCGAAAACCTTGGAGCCGAGGCCGCAGGAGCCGACGTTGTTGGCCGCGGCGAAGGCGGTAACAGGGAGAGACACGAGTGCTGCGAGAAGAATTTTTTTCATTATGCAATCCTCTTGGTTGTGTTCCTGTTCGGGCATTGCCGATGCAATGCCAGGGCGATCTTAGCGCAAACCGGGCGGCTTGCCAGCGCGGCGTGGGGCGGTGTTGTTTTGGCGCACGCGGGGCGCCCGGGCTTACGCCCGATATGCTGCCTGCACCACGCCCGGCGGCAGCACCTTGCCGGGGTTGAGCAGGTTGAGCGGGTCGAGGGTGGCCTTGAGGCTGGCCATCACGGCCACCGCGTCGCCGTGCTCGGCGAGCAGGAAGTCCTGCTTGCCGATGCCGATGCCGTGCTCGCCGGTGCAGGTGCCGTCGAGGGCCAGCGCGCGCTCGACGATGCGCCGGCCCAGCGCCTCGGCGGCCTCCACCTGCTCGGGCTGGTCGGGGTGGGTGAGGATCACCACGTGGAAGTTGCCGTCGCCCACGTGGCCGACGATGGGGGCGATCAGGCCGCTGGCGGCGATGTCATCCTGGGTGCCGGTGATCGCCTCGGCGAGCCGCGAGATCGGCACGCAGACGTCGGTGGAGATGGCCTTGCAGTCGGGCACCAGGTTGATGCTGGCGTGCAGCACCTGGTGGCGGGCCTGCCACAGACGGTTGCGGTCTTCCTGGCGGGTGGCCCACTCGAAGCCCTCGCCGCCGTTGTCGCGGGCGATCTCCTGCACGGTCTGGGCCTGTTCCTCGACGCCGGTGGGCGAGCCGTGGAACTCGAAGAACAGCATCGGCGCCTCGCGCAGGGTGGTCTTGCTGTAGCGGTTGACGGCCTGCACGGTGAGGGTGTCGAGGAGCTCGATGCGCGCCACCGGCACGCCCAGCTGGATGGTCTGGATCACCGTCTGCACGGCGCTCGCCACGTCGGGGAAGGCGCAGGTGGCGCTCGACATGGCCTCGGGCAGCGGGTGCAGGCGCACCGTGACCTCGGTGATGACGCCCAGGGTGCCCTCCGAGCCGACGAACAGGCGGGTCAGGTCGTAGCCGGCCGACGACTTGCGGGCCCGCCCGCCGGTGCGGATCACCCGCCCGTCGGCCATCACCACCTCCAGCCCCAGGGTGTTCTCGCGCATCGTGCCGTAGCGCACCGCGTTGGTGCCGGAAGCGCGGGTCGACACCATGCCGCCCAGCGAGGCGTCGGCGCCCGGGTCGATCGGGAAGAACAGGCCGCTGCCGTGGAGCGCCGCGTTGAGCGTCTTGCGGGTCACGCCGGGCTGGACGACGGCGTCCATGTCCTCGCCGTGGATGGCGATGATCTGGTTCATCTCGGAGAGATCGAGGCACAGCCCGCCATTGACCGCCAGGATGTGGCCCTCCAGCGAGCTGCCGGCGCCGTAGGGGATCAGCGGCACCCGGTGCTCGCGACACAGCTTGACGATCTCGACCACCTCGGCGGTGGAGTGGGCCCACACCACCCCGTCGGGCAGCGCGTCGGAGAAATGGGACTCGTCGTGGCCGTGGTGGGTGCGCACCGCTTCGGCGGTGGAGAAGCGCTTGCCGAAGCGCTCGGCGAGGGCGGCGGTGAATGGCGTGGGCAGGGGCATGGCGGGTAACTCGTCGAAACCGGGAGGGCGTGAGCTTAGCGCGCTTTGGGGCGGAGCTCTATCGGGGGCGATAAGGCTTCCTGAGCGACACGCTCTCGACGAAGTGGCTCCAGCTCAGGTGTTGCGACAGCGCCGCGACGACCGGCTCGTCGGGGAAGGCCTCGGCGAAGTGGATCATGCGGCGCAGGCTCTTCTCGGTGAATCCCTTGCCGACCTCGCCCCGGATGCGCAGGCCGACATGCCCGTACAGCATCGTGACGGCGCTGTTGGTTGTCTGCGCGACAGTCATGCCGGTATGTCGAGGAGTCAGAAGGCGGTCGCCAGGATGTACCGATAGGGCTTGTCATGGAGAAATTCGGAGAGGCTGGCGGGATTCTGCTGAAGGATCGCAATGGCGCTGGCGAGCCAGCGCTTGCGCTCATCGACGAGGTTGGAATCCTTGTTCAGCCCCAGCATGTCGCGTGTTTGAGTGACGACGTGGCGACGTTGCCGGTTCAGCCCCGGCAGCGGCTCGATGGTGCCGTCTGTGGACAGCGACCATTCGGCATTGCAGCCGGGGCCGGGCTCGATGGGTAGCAGCCCGTTGCTCTTCTTTTGCCCGCAGGTTTTCGGGTTGATGCAGCTGTGGGCATAGTTGCGGTAGATGAAGCACAAGTCCGCTCTGCCATTCGCGCCCGCCTTGGGTTTGATGTGGTCGATCTGGCCTTCGGCGGCCGCCAGGGGCTTTTCGCAATAGGCGCACAGCCCGCCTTGATCCTCGTTGAGATCGGCCTTTACGGCCTGCTTGACCGGCTGGAAGGCTTTGCTGTCGAAGTCCGCCACGCCCGGTGCGGGATGGGAGGCGATAAAACCGGTGAGTGCCAGGGGTGGCGTAAGGCGGTGTTGGAGTTCAACCATGTTCAGCTCACCTTGCCCGACTTGCACGCAGCAAGAAAACGCCAGGTTGCCAGGTCGCTTTCGTGGAACTGGTAGCCTGCTTGTTCCAGTTCGCCGCGTAGTTGTCGCGCGTCTGGGCTGTTTTCTTGCCCGGCACGAACCCATTGCTCGTAACGGCGGATGTCGTCTTGTATGGGCAGTTCGGGTTCACGGTGTGTGCCCATGACTTTGGCCAGGGCATCGCCTGCTTCATGCGCCAGGGGGCTGAAGTCCGGATTTATGGCTTCGAAACCGTTCTCTGCGGCCTGAAGAATCCGGATGTTCTCGCGCCGGACCGTGCTGAGCACCTGCGGGCTGTGGGTGGTGACGATGAACTGAGTGTTTGGAAACGCCCGCATCAGATCACCTAACACCCGCTGCTGCCAGCTTGGGTGCAGATGCAGGTCGATCTCGTCGATCAGCATGATGGAAGATGCAAGCAAGGGTGCAGAAGATGGAAGACGATCCGGGCTCTCTTTAAGCCAGTCCGTTACCGCACCTTCAACCATGGTGTCCACGAGAAACTCTGGTGTTGCGTAGTCCATGTGACGATTAGCCAGCGCCAGGCGCCTGGCGAAATCCATGCCCAGGGCGAGCATGCTCTGATAGCCCTGACTGAGCTGATTCACCGTCAGGTATGCGCCATCTGACTTACGCTCCAGCAGGAACTTCTGGTCGCGGTTGAAGTGCGGATTCGAGTAGGCGCCGCCAAGCAGCTCTTCGATCGCCGTACGCACGGCAGCGATCATGGGCGACTCGACAAAATCCTCATCAATCACGCCCTTGTTCGCCCTGAGCTCGGCGGCCTCCTCCTGATCGAACCAGGCAAGCATTTCTCTGAAATCGCTCATGGAGTCCAGCGCGCCGATAAGCGCTGCTGTTGGATAGCCATAATTCTCTCTAGCTGGGCGCAAGCGTTGTGGCACATCGATGTAGCCGCGCTTTGCTCCGTAGTAAGCGATAACAGGTGTCAGCCTTGGATGCTCGGTGGCGTAGCTTTCAGAGATGCCTTGCAGGTAATTCTTTAGACTCGTTTGCCCAACAAGCCCTTCAGGCTTTTTACCTTTGGTTGACGACTTCCACACGTCCCAGGTCAGACCATCGGTGGTCTCCACCTGCAGTCTGGTAGCTTCAGCCATTCCCCAACGTGCCTTGCCTCCAGATTGCGGCCATTGCACCACACGGAAATCCCTATCCTGAATGACGCGGCCGCTGAGGCGCTGATTTGCGGACGACAAATACGTCAGCACAGGCGATAGCGCACTGGCGATGCCATCCAGCAAGGCTGTCTTGCCTGCTCCGTTCTCACCGACCAGTACCGTCAGGCGCGGGTGGAGTAGGAGCTCAAGATGCTCGAAGCACCGGAAGTTATTGAGCGTGATTTTTTTCAGGCGCATGGAGCCTCTCCCTGACTCAGTGGTTCGTTCAAATCCAGATTCATGCGGGTCACGGCACAGGTGGGTTTCGGGGCGAAAGGCTGTCGAATTTCAAGCTGCCCT
>JAKLLM010000394.1 GCA_023150125.1 Zoogloea sp. | reverse complement strand
TCGCCGGCACGAAGGGCAGGATCTTGGGCGCGCGGGCGATCACGGTGGCGTCAACGTTCACCGTCTGCCAGCCCGCGGCGCGCGCCGCAGCGGCGGCCTCGCGGAGCAGCACGCGGGAATCGGCCCCCTCGAAGCGCGGGTCGGTGTCGGGGAAATGCCGGCCGATGTCGCCCAGCCCCGCCGCGCCGAGGATGGCGTCGGTGATGGTGTGGAGCAGCACGTCGGCGTCGGAATGGCCGAGCAGGCCCCGCTCGAAGGGGATCGTGACCCCGCCGACGATCAGCGGGCGGCCGGGGACCAGGGCGTGCACGTCGAAGCCCTGGCCGATGCGGAACGGAACATTCATGCCTTGTCCTCGCGGTGCTGGAGAATCCACTCGGCCAGGTGCAGGTCGAGGGGGAAGGTGACTTTGAGATTGGTCGGGTCGCCCCGCACCAGCCGCGGGCGCAGCCCCATCGCCTCGATGGCGCTGGCCTCGTCGGTGACGTGGCGGGCCGATTCGAGGGCGCGCTTGAGCATCACGTAGCGGAACATCTGGGGCGTCTGGGCCTGCCACAGGCCTTCGCGGGGCACGGTGTCGGCGACCCGGTGGGTGCTGTCCTCGCGCTTCAGGGTGTCGGCCACCGGCACCGCCAGGATGCCGCCCACCTCGTCGTGGATCAGCTCGCGCACCAGGGACTCGACATGCCACGGCGCCAGGCAGGGCCGGGCGGCGTCGTGCACCAGGATCCAGTCGGATTCGCGGGTGTCGTCGGCGATCGCCCGCAGGCCGTTGAGCACGCTGTCGGCCCGCGACGCACCGCCGCAGAACAGCGGCACCAGGCGGTCGCCGAACGGACGCCAGTCGTGCTTGTCCCACTCCTGGTCACCGACGGAAAGCACCACGTAGACGCGGTCGATCACCGGCGCAGCGCACAGGGCCGCCAGGGTGTGGCGGATCAGGGGCTGGCCGAGCAGGGAAAGGTATTGCTTGGGTTGTTCGCTTTTCATACGGCTGCCGCTACCGGCGGCCGGAACAATCGCAAAGCAGCGGCTGGTCTGGGTTCGCATCGCGCAATTCTACTTAATGTCGCTGCTTTTTCTGCCGCAGAATGCACCAAGATCACCGCTGGAGTGCGCACCGTGCTGTTCTCCCTGCCCTTCGAACCACGCCAGCTCGAGGCCCTGGGCCTCGCAACCCTCATCGGCCTGCTGATGGGCCTGGAGCGCGAACGCCGGCCGGCGGCCCTCGCCGGCGTGCGCACCTTCGGGCTCACCGGGCTGCTCGGGGCGCTGGCCGGCCTGCTCGGCGAACACTTCGCCACCCCGGCGCTGATGATCGCCGGCTTCGTGCTGGTGGCGGTGATGATCATCGCCGCCAACTTCCGCCAGCCCGAGCCCAACGACCCCGGCACCACCTCGGTGATCGCCCTCCTCGTCTGCTACTGCCTGGGCGCGATGGTCTGGCTGGGCTACGGGCGGCTGGCCGTGATGGCCGCGGTGGGCTCGACGATGCTGCTCTACTTCAAGTCGGAGCTGCGCGGCGTGGCATCCCGGCTCACCAGCCAGGACTGGCGCTCGGTGCTGCAGTTCTCGGTGCTGTCGCTGATCGTGCTGCCCATCCTGCCCAACCGGGGCTTCGGCCCCTACGACGCGGTCAACCCGCACCAGGTGTGGATGATGGTGGTGCTGATCTCCGGTGTCAGCCTGGCCGGCTACGCGGCGCTGCGCTTCGTCGGGGCCCGCTACGGCGCGCCGCTGCTGGGCCTGATGGGCGGGCTGGTGTCGAGCACCGCCACCACGATGGTGTTCTCCCGCCACGCCCGCGAGAACCCGGCGATGGCCTCCACCGCCACCCTGGTGATCCTGCTCGCCAACCTCATCATGGTGCTGCGCGTGCTCGCCATCGCCTGGGCGCTGTCGCCGCAGGTGGTGAGCCTGCTGGTGCCGGGCAGCCTGCTGGCGGTGCTGATCGGCACCGTGGTGATCGGCCTCGACTGGCGCCAGATGGCCAGCCAGGGCGAGCTGCCGGTGCCCCAGACCCGCAACCCCACCGAACTCCGCGCGGCGCTCGGCTTCGGCCTGCTCTACGCGGTGGTGCTGCTGTGCGCCGCCTGGCTGTCGGACATCGCCGGGCGCGGCGGGCTCTACCTGCTGGCCTTCGCCTCGGGCCTCACCGACGTGGACGCGATCGCCCTGTCGTCCCTGCGCCTGTACAACCTCCAGAAGCTCGAAGGCCTGCCCACCGCCGTTTCCATTTTGCTGGCGATGGTGGCCAACCTGGGCTTCAAGACCTTCCTCGCCTTCCTGCTCGGCGGCACCGCGCTGGGGCGGCGGGTGGTGGTGGGCATGTTCGCCGTCGGCGCGGGCCTGGCCGGCGGAATCGTCTGGTTGCTCAATACCTCCCTATAATGAAGTCATCCTCTCGCACCCTTGGGAAAAGGAAACCATGGCTCAAGCCTCCCAGCGCCTGCCGGCCGTAGCCGGGCTGTTCTACCCGGCCGATCCCCACAGCCTGCACGCCCAGATCGCCGGCTTCCTCGCCGCCGCCGTGCCCGGCGAGGTGGTCGCGGCCCCCAAGGCGGTGGTCGTCCCCCACGCCGGCTACATCT
>JAKLLM010000393.1 GCA_023150125.1 Zoogloea sp. | reverse complement strand
GTCGGGTCGCATCAGTGCAGCAGTTGATGGATCTGTTCCGGCTATCTCCCGCCGAAGCGAGGCTCACCCGAGCCCTGGCTCAGGGGGAGAACGTAGAGAGATATGCCGACCAGGAGGGTTTGAAGCGTTCCACGATCAAGACGCAGCTCACTTCAGCCCTCACCAAGACCGGCATGCGGGGACAAAAGGATCTGATCAGGCTAGTCCTCGACCTACCGGCCATCCGACCGGACATAAAAAAGTGATGTCAATGGGCGCGCAAGAATCAGAGGTCTGAGACAGCTCAGACCCGATACGTCTTCCCCAGGTATTTGCATGTCCGGCGGCTACGCACCGCTAACCCCGCACCCGCGCCTTCGTCGGGTCGTAGTGTGGAAACGCCACCACCGTGGCATCCAGCCGCTTGCGGTGGCCGTCGAGCTGGCCGACCTGCAGCGCGGTTTCCGGCGCCGAGTACGCCACGTCCACCCGCGCCAGGGCGATCTGCATGCCGAGCACCGGCGAGCGCACGGCGCTGGTGATCTCGCCCACCTTTGCGCGGCCGATGTAAAGGCCGTCGCCGTGGCTGGCGGCTTCGTTGCTGGCGATCGCGAGGCCGACGAGCTTGCGGCGGGGGTGGGCCTTGCGTTCTTCCAGCGCGGCCTTGCCGATGAAGTCTTCCGGCTTCGAGAGGGCGACGGTGAAGCCGATGCCGGCCTCGAAGGGGTCGGTCTGGTCGCAGAACTCGTGGCCGGCGAAGGCCAGGCCGGCTTCGATGCGCAGCATGTCGAGGGCGTCGAAGCCGAGCGGCACGATGCCGAGCGGGGCGCCGGCCTGCATCACGGCGTTCCACACGGCCGGGCCATCCTTGGGGGCGCACCACAGTTCAAAGCCCAGCTCGCCGGTGTAGCCGGTGCGCGAGACGACCAGCGGGATGCCGGTGGGGCCGCCCAGGCGGGCGGCGGTGCAGCGGAACCAGCCGAGCTCGCCGAGGGGGGGCTGGACGGGCGCGGTCCACAGGATTTTGTCGAGCAGCTCGCGGCTCCTCGGGCCCTGCACGGCGAGGTTGTGCAGCGCGTCGGTGGTGTCGCGGATGTGCACGTCGAAGCCCGCGGCGGCGGCTTGCTCGCGCAGCCACAGTCCGGTGGTGTCTTCGCCACATACAAAGCGGAACACGTCGCGCCCCAGGCGGAACACCGTGCCGTCGTCCATCATGCCGCCGTGGGCGTGGCACACGGCGGTGTAGACGATCTGCCCGACGGCGAGCTTGCGCAGGTCGCGGGTCTGCACCCGTTGCAGCAGGGCTTCGGCGTCGGGGCCCGATACGTCGAACTTGCGCAGGGCCGACAGATCCATGACGGCCACCTTCTCGCGGCAGGCCCAGTATTCGGCGAGGGGGCCGTGGCCGACGAAGCTCCTGGGCAGCCAGAAGCCCTTGTAGTCGATGAAGTCGCGGGTGAGGGTTTCGGTGACCGGGGCGAAGGCGGTCGGGCGGGTCAGGCGGGCGGGGGAGTCGGGCGTCATGCGGTGGGCCATCGCGCGGGGGAAGGAGTGGTCGGCGGCGTAGAGGCGCGCCTCGATGTCGGTGGGCTGCCAGGCGTTGGCGGGGTCGATGTCGTCGGCGCAGGACGACACGGCCACCACCAGATCCTTCAGGGCGCGCAGCAGCACGTAGTCGCCGGGCTTCGACCAGGGCTCGGCAAAACCCAGGCTGCCGCAGGGCTGGATGAAGGTGTTGTAGAAGAAGTTGATCGCCGGCCAGCCGGCCCGCGGCTTGATGCCGAAGGGCGCCAGCGCGGCCGAGAAGTTGTCGCTGCAGTTGGCATGGCCGGGGAAGCCGGCGTCTTCGTAATACTTGGCGGTGCAGGCGAGGGCGAAGGCATCGTGGCGGCCGACGGTGTCCTGCACGGTCTCGAGCAGCGGCTGCATGCGCGCGTCGAAGTACCTGGCGTGAAGGCCGGGCCGGGGGTAGGCAGCGCCGGCGAGGGTGCGCGTCACGGTGGGGTCGAGGCCCCACTCCTCGCCGGCCGCGAGGGCGTCGGCGTCGAAGGCGAGGAGGTCGGAGCACTGGCGGCCGTCCACGTCGATGACCTGGATGAACTGGCCGGCCTTGACCGTGAAGGCCCGGGCGCTGGCGGCGGGGATGCGCACCACCGCCAGCGCTTCGGGAAAGGCCTGGGGCGCCGGCGGCGGGGCGTCGGCGGCGAGCAGGAAGGGGTCGCCCTCCGGCTCGGCGAGGGTGGCGGGGGCGATGTCGTTCATGCGCACAGCTCCCGTTCGGCCAGCTGGCGGTAGCCGCCGGCGCAGAACACCAGCGGGTCGCCGTCGCGGAAGCGCAGTTGCCGCACTTCGGCCACGAAGATGGTGTGGTCGCCGCCGGGGTACTGGGCGTAGGGCCGGCATTCGAAGGTGGCGAGGGTGCCGTCGATGAGCGGCGCGCCGTGTTCGCCGGCGCCGTAGGCGAGGTCGGCCCATTTGTCGGCGCCGCCCCGGGCGAAGCGGTTGGAGAGCGCCTCCTGTTCGTCGCCGAGCACGTGGATGGCGATCGGGCCGCCGGCGGCGAAGGCCTCGCAACAGGCCATGCTGCGGGCCAGGCTGAAGAGCACCAGCGGTGGGTC
>JAKLLM010000392.1 GCA_023150125.1 Zoogloea sp. | reverse complement strand
GTGGGGCCGGCGAGCAGCACCTCCAACCCCGCGGCATCCGCCGGGCTGCCGGCCAGATGGTTGGCGGCGGCCAGCAGCAGCGGGTCGAGGGCGCCCGAGAGCGGCACGCCGATGCTGCGGTGGCCGGGCCGGCCAAGGTCCTGCACCGACACGCCGAGGCCGGCAGAAACGATTTCGAGGGCGGCGCTCATGGCGGCTCCTGCAGCGCTTCGGCCGCCTCGGCCAGGCTCGCCACGGCCCGGAAGCGCACCCGGTCGCCCGGCGCCAGCAGGGCCGGGCGGGTGGCGCTTCCGGCATCGAACAGCCCCACCCCGGTGCGCCCGACGAGCCGCCAGCCGCCCGGGCTGTCCCACGGATACACCGCAGCCATGCGCCCGGCGATGGCCAGCGAGCCGGCCGGCACGCGGGTGCGCGGGGTGGCGAGGCGGGGCATCTCGAGGGCCGCCGGCAGGCCGCCGAGGTAGGCGAAGCCGGGCAGGAAGCCGAGCATGTAAACGCTGAATTCGGTGCCGGTGAGGCGTTCGATCACCACCTCGCGGCTGAGGCCGCAGTGGGCGGCGACGTCGGGCAGATCCGGCGCCAGCGGGTCGTCGAAACACACCGGGACCACCCAGCGCCGGCCGCTGGCGGCAGCCTCGTGGCCCGCCAGGGCGAGGGCCAGCAGATCGGCGGCGAGGCGCTGCGGGTCGGTGTGGTCGGGGTCGACATGCACCGTGACCGAGCGGAAGGTGGGCACCAGCTCGATCACCCCGGGGATGCCGCAATCGGCCAGCGCTGCGGCAAAGCCGAGCACCCGGGCGTGGGTTTCGGGGGCGATGCCGGCGCCGAACTCGACGGTGAAGGCGGCGTCGCCCAGCGCCAGCAGGCGGGGGAAGCCTGCGGCGGGCCCGCTCAAGGCTTACTGCCCCAGCGCGCCGAAGGCCTTCTTGGCGAGGCCGCCGGCGGCGCCCAGCGGGTTCTGGCGGATCGCCCGCTCTTCCTCGGCGATCATCAGGAACAGGCCGTCGAGGGCCTTGCGGGTCACGTAGTTCTCGATCTTCAACTCGTCGCCGCCCAGCCCGAAGCTGCCGGCCTTGCTGGCGATCTTGTTGTACTTGTCGGCCAGGGCCAGCTTGTCGGTGGTGGCCTTGACGGTGGGCAGGAAGGATTCGGCGAGCTGGGCCGAGGTCTTGTCCTTGAAGTACTGGGTGGCCGCGTCGTCGCCGCCGGCGAGGATCTTCTTGGCGTCCTCGACGCTCATCTTCTTGACCGCATCGACCAGCAGCACCTTGGCCTTCGGCACCGCCTGCTCGGCGGCCTTGTTCATGGTGTCGACGAGGGCGTCGAGGTCCTTGCCGCGGCCCATGGTGCGCAGCATGCCCTCGACCGGCGCGAGGGTGGCGGGCAGGCCGATCTTCACTTTCGGGTTGTTGAGGAAACCTCCGTCGGTGCCGAGTTGTCCTACCGCCTTCGAAGCCCCCTGCACCAGCGCCTCGCGCAGGCCGCCCGAGGCGTCCTTGTCGGTGAGATCGGCGAGGCCCAGCGCCCAGGCCTGGCAGGAGATGACAAGCAGCAGCAAAGCTCTCAGAATCGCACGCACGGCAAAACCTCCCTTTCCGGTAAGAAAACGATGTTCCACAAGGCTATCACGCGCCTCCTGGCGCCGCTCCTCCTCGTTGCATTCGTCGGTGGCTGCAGCCAGCCGGCCACTCCGGACGTGGGCTTCACCACCCTCGACGGCCAGACCAGCCGCCTCTCCGCGCTGCGCGGCAAGGTGGTGCTGGTGAACTTCTGGGCCACCACCTGCACCACCTGCGTGGCCGAGATGCCCAAGCTGGTGGACACCCACAACAAGTTTGCCGCCCAGGGCTTCGAGACCCTCGCCATCGCGATGAGCTACGACCCGCCCGAGTACGTGCGCAACTACGCCCGCAACAACGCGCTGCCCTTCAAGGTGGCGGTGGACGCCAGCGGCGAGGCGGCCAAGGGCTTCGACGACGTGCGCCTGACGCCCACCACCTTCCTCATCGACAAGCGCGGCCAGGTGGTCCAGAAGTTCCTCGGCGAGCCCGACTTCGACAAGCTGCACGCGCGCATCGCCCAGCTGCTGGCCGAACCGGCGTGAAGCCCCGCAGCCTGATTGTGGCGGCCCTCGCCATCGGCGGGGTGGCCGCGGTGCTGCTCTGGCCGAAGGGCCGCGAGGTGGATGTGGTGGCCGTGGCCCGCGCGCCGCTGGCCCAGTCGGTGGTGGCCACCGGGCGCATCGCCACGCCGGCGCGCATCGCCATCGGCAGCCCGCTGGCCGCCACGGTGCTGGAGGTCACGGTGCGCGAGGGCGACGTGGTAAAGCCCGGCCAGGTGCTGGCCCGCCTGCGCGCCGACGACGCCGCCGCCCTGGTGGCCCAGGCCGCCGCCGCCCAGGCCGAAGCCGAGGCCCGCCTCGTCCAGATCGAAAAGGTCGGCCAGCCGGTGGCCGCCCAGCAGCTGGCCCAGGCCGAAGCCAACCTCAAGGTCGCCACGGCCGAAGCCGAGCGCGCCCGCCAGCTGGTGGCCCAGGGTTTCTACGCCCAGTCCAAGGCCGACGACGCGGCCCGCAACCAGGCCAACGCCGTCGCCGCGGCCAG
>JAKLLM010000391.1 GCA_023150125.1 Zoogloea sp. | reverse complement strand
GGAGCGGCGGCGCGGCCGGCCAGGCCTTCTCCGACCCCACCGGGCCCGACGCCCTGCGCCTGGCCTGGCAGTTCTTCGGGGCGCTGATGGAACAAGCGGCGCCGCCGTCCGTCTGACCCTCTTTGCCCGGAGACCGCCATGCCCGACCCGACTTCCGCCCGCCTGCACGACCGCGCCGCCGGAGCCCTGATGGGCGCCTTCATCGGCGACGCGCTGGCCCTCGGCCCCCATTGGTACTACGACCTCGACGAGTTGCGGGCCACTTACGGCGACTGGATCGACGGCTACACCGACCCCCGGCCCGGCCGTTACCACGCCGGGCTCAAGGCCGGCCAGCCGTCCCAGGCCGGCGTGCTGCTCGAGCTCACCCTGCGCTCGCTGGTGGAGCGGGGCGCCTATGACGAAGCCGACTTCTGCCGCCGGATGGACGAGGAGTTCTTCCCGCTCCTCGACGGCACGCCGATGGCCGGCCCCGGCGGCTACACCAGCCAGTCGATCCGCGAGGCCTGGCGCCGCCGGGTGATCGAGGGCCGGCCCTGGAGCCAGGCCGGCGGTGCTGCCGACACCACCGAGGCCGCCGAGCGGACGCTCGCCATCGCGGTGCGCCACGCCCTCGACCCGGCCGCCCTGGCCGACGCGGTGACCCGCAACTGCGTGCTTACCCAGACCGACGGCACCGTGGTGGCGATGACCGTGGCCTTCGGTGCGGTGCTGGGCATGCTGGTCGAAGGCCACCCGCTGGACGAGGAGATCTCCGCCAAGCTGATGCTGCGGGTGAAGCAGGGCGAGCTGCCCTTCCACACCGTGACCCGCGGCAAGCTCGAAGCCCCGGCGCCGGGCGCGGCCGAGGCGCCGTCGGCGGGGCGTTTCCCGTCACCCGACGCGCTGCTCGGCCCGTCCTGCATGGCCCGCGCGGCGGCGGACCCGGGCGTGCGCATCGAGCCGGCCTGGAAGGTGTCGCTGGTGTATGGCATGCCCTGCGCGGTGTATCACCAGTTTCCGGCGGCTTACTACCTGGCCGCGCGTTTCAAGGGCGACTTCGAGGCGGCGGTGCTGCACGCGGTGAACGGCGGCGGGCAGAACCTCGCCCGGGCGATGCTCACCGGCGCGCTGGTGGGGGCCCAGGTGGGCTTGTCGGGCATTCCGGCGCGCTTCATCGACGGGCTCGAGGAGGGCGCCGCGCGGGTCGAACTGGCCCGGCGGCTGGCGGCCCAGCTGGCCGGGTAGCCGGCCGGGCCGCGGGCTCAGCAGCGGCCCTTCTTGGCCTGCCCCGGCGGGCAGTGCTCGTCGTGGCCGTGCGGCTTGTCGCCCCGCGGCGCGCAGTGGCCGCGGAAGTTCTTGCGGCCTTCGTAGCGGTGGCAGTTGTCACGCCACCAGGCTTCGTTGCGCCACTGGCCGCCGTCCCAGTAGCGGCCGCTGCGGTCGCGGTCACCGATGTAGAGCGACACGCCGGGGGCGTTGATCGACAGGTCAACGTCGATGGCGCCGGCCGGTGCCGCGCCGCCCAGGGCGAGGAGGGCGAAGGAGAACAGGAAAGTCTTGTGCATGATGGCAGGCCTCGGGAGATGATCCGGAATCATAGCGAGCCGCGCGCGGCCCATCACGGGTACGACAGGCTGGCGGGCGGGGACGTAATGCTTGCACCCCCGCGCTCCTGCAGGCAAATTGGCTCCCGTCGGTTCGCATGGGTGACGCGACATCGGGTCGGGCGCTGCCCGGCCCTCCAAGGAGAGAGCATGGCGATCATTTTCGCGAAGACGAGCAAGGGCCACGCCGAAATCGAGACCCGGTCCGGAGAGCTCAGCCCGCGGGTGCGGCGGGTGCTGATTTTTGTCGACGGCAAGCGCCCGGTCGAGGAGCTGCGCAACATGCTGCACTACGACGACCTGCAGCACACCCTGGGCCTGCTCGAGGAGGACGGGTTCATCGAGATGGTCGGGCTCACCGGGCCGGGCGGGGGCCACGTCGAGCTGGAGTCCGCGCCGCCGCTCACGGCCTTCCGGCTGCATCCGCCCGGCGAGGACCCGCTGCGCCTGCAGCAGGCCCGCAACTTCATGCTGAACACCCTCAACGCCTTCGTCGGTGCCCTCGGCACCAGCTCGCTGCAGGACCGCATCGCCGCGGCCCGCAACCAGGCCGAGATGCGCCAGCTCTTCGACGAGTGGTACCACGCCATCGTCAGCTCCCGCGACGGTCGCCGCCAGGCCGAGCACCTGCGGGGCAAGCTGCTCGAGGTGATCTGAGCCCTGTCCGCGTGGGCGCCTGGGCGCTTCTCCTTCGGGCGCGGCTTGCTGCGCATCAAGTACCGGCGGAGGTGGCCGCAATATCATGAGGTGCTTATGGATAACGATGCCGACCTCGATTTCGCCATCCCGGGCCGGGCAACGGCGGTTGCCGCCGAGGCGCTCTACCTCGCCAACCTGATGCTCATCCCGGGCCTGGGCTTCATGGCCCTGCTGGTGCTGTGGTGGCGCGAACGCGAGCGCGCCCCCGAGCTGGCCCTCGGCCACCTGCGCCAGACGGTGGCGGCGAGCCTGTGGGCCGGCGTGCTGCTGGTGGCGGCCAACGTGGCGATCATCCTGCTCGGTGGCTACGACTCGGCCTACACC
>JAKLLM010000390.1 GCA_023150125.1 Zoogloea sp. | reverse complement strand
GGTCTTCCGGTGGCGCGTGTTCCGCGTCGGTCCGCCGGCCGCCGGTTCGCCGGCTGCGTCGCCGTGGCAGCGTCCCTCGCCGCGGGGGCTGCGAGCGCTGCCGGCGCGGTGAGCCTCCAGGCGCCCGCCGGCCTGCAGCCCCTGCTCGAGAAGCACCTGGCCTTCATCGGCGAGGAGGCCGATGGCGAACTCGATGACGGGCGGAGGGTGGCAGTGCTCCGCCGGGCGCGCAAGGAGATCGCCGAGATCCTCGCCACCGAGGGCTATTTCAAGCCCTCCGTCGAGGGGCGTGAAACACCGGGCGGCTTTGCGATCGTCGTCGAGCCCGGGCCGCGCACCACCATTGCCGACGTTGAGCTCCACTTCGGCGGCGTGGTGGCCGGGGCGGCCGAGCGGGTCGACGCGCTGCGCCGGGCCTGGGCCTTGCCGGTCGGCCAGCCCTTTCGCCAGGCCGACTGGGATGCGGCCAAGCAGCAGCTCCTCGACGGCCTGAGCCTGCGCGACTACGCCGCGGCGGCGATCACCGCCAGCGAGGCGTTGATCGATCCGGAAACCGCCAGCGCCCGCCTGCGCGTCGAGATCGACTCGGGCCCGGCCTTCCGGTTTGGCGCCCTCGAGGTGACGGGCCTCTCCGATTACGACCGGGGCCTCCTCGCCCGCTACCAGCCGCCCGAGCCGGGCGAGCCCTACAGCCAGGACCGCCTGCTGCGCTATCAGACGGCGCTGCAGAACACCCCGTACTTCGCCTCGGTCGTCGTCGACATCGACCGTGCCACCGCCACCCCGGAGGCCGCGCCGGTGCAGGTCCTCGTCACCGAGGCCAAGCCGCGTCGGGTGGGGTTTGGTGTGGGCGTCAGCAGCAACACCGGCTATCGCTTCGAGACCAGCTATCGGGATGCCCATTTTCTGGACAAGGCCTACAGCCTGGTCAGCGGTGTGCGCGTCGAGCAGCGTCGTCAGCTGGCCTACGCCGACGTCTTCCTGCCGCCGACCCTGGCGGGCTACCTCGACAGCGTCGGCGCGCTGATCGAGCACACCCACATCGCGGGCCTGCAGACCCGGCGCCAGTCCTTCGGCGCGGTCCGCACGATTCCGCGGGGAAACATCGAAAACCGCTTTGCGATCAACTACCAGCGCGAAATGCTGGCACCCGACGACAGCCTCGGCACCCGCAGGAATGCGCTCACGGCCAACTGGTCGTGGACCGGCCGCTTCGTCGACAACATCCTCGATCCGCGGGACGGGCAGGTGCTCAACCTGCAGCTCGGGGGCGCCTCCCAGGCGGTGCTCTCCGATCGCAACTTCGTGCGCGTCTATGGGCGTTACCAGCTCTTCCTGCCGGTGATGCGGCGGGACGTGGTGATCCTGCGGGCCGAGGGCGGCATGACCATCGCCGAATCCCGCGACGGCGTGCCGCAGGACTTCCTGTTCCGCACCGGTGGCGCCCAGACGGTGCGCGGCTATGCTTACCAGAGCCTCGGCGTGAAGGACGGCAGTGCCACCGTCGGCGGGCGCTACCTGGCAGTCACGAGTGCCGAGTACGTCCATTGGTACGAGGGAAACTGGGGCGTGGCGGCCTTCGTCGATGCCGGCAATGCCAACGACCAGCGTGAGCTGTTCAAGATGAACCTCGGCTACGGCATCGGGCCGCGATGGAAGAGCCCGGCCGGTCCGATTGCGGTCGATCTTGCCTATGGCCAGCGCGACCACCGGCTGCGTCTGCAGTTCGCGGTGGCCATCGCGTTCTGAGGGGCGGAGCTCGGCCGGGGGCGGTGGTCAACGCGCCACCCACGCGGAGCGTTAAAGTCTTTGCTACCATTTGCCGCCCGGGCCGGTGCGCTGGCCAGGTTTCCATGAATGGCAAATTTGAAGCGGGAAGTTTAGACTCTGCTGATATTCTGCTTACTTACACCGAGAGGGATCACAATGAAGAAGCTGTTTGCTGTTGCCGCCATCGCTGGCCTGCTGGGCTCCACCGCCGCTTTCGCCGACGCCGGCGCCGATCTGGCCAAGGCCAAGAACTGTCTGGCCTGCCACGCCGTCGACAAGAAGCTGGTCGGCCCCTCCTACAAGGACGTGGCCGCCAAGTACAAGGGCGACAAGAGCGCCGAAGCCAAACTGATCGAGAAGGTCCAGAAGGGTGGCGTTGGCGCCTGGGGCCAGATCCCGATGCCCCCCAACCCGCAGGTCAACGCTGCCGAAGCCAAGACCCTCGTGGCCTGGGTGCTCGCGCAGAAGTAAGTCCTCCGGGCTCCGCCCCGTCAAAAGCCAGCCTTCGGGCTGGCTTTTGTGCTGATGGGGCCGGCTGTGAGGAAGGCTGCGGAGAGCTTGGGGGCGTGTTGCGCCCTTGCAACAGTCCACCGGGCCTGCGCACCCAAAAAACAACGCCGTCCTTGCCCGGGCTTTGCCGCCCAAGGACAATGCAGTTCAACTTCTCGTTAGAGAGGTGAAATTGGTCGGCCCCGCGAAAGCGGCGCGTGCCAGTCTTCAATCAAGAGGAGAATCATATGCAAAAGAAACTGATCGCTCTGGCCGTCGCTGGCCTGGCCTCCACCGGCGCCTTCGCTCAAGCCAACGTCACCGTCTACGGTGTCGCTGACGCCACCATCGACGTCGTCAAGATCGCTGGCGATGCCAACAACGAGCTGGGCAA
>JAKLLM010000389.1 GCA_023150125.1 Zoogloea sp. | reverse complement strand
CCTTGGCGGTATCTGCGGCGAGGGTGAACTGGGACACCAGCAGCAGCCCGCCGCCAGTGTCGGCGAGGGAGCGGTTCATCCGCCCATCGGCATCGGCAAAGACCCGGTAGCCGAGCAGGCGCTCGACCATCCGCGCGGCGTTGGCGGGCTGGTCGCCGCGCTCCACGGCCACCAGCGCGAGCAGGCCCGGCCCGATCTCGCCGACCGTGCGCCCCTCCACCGTTACCCGGGCTTCGAGAACACGCTGGATGACGCTGATCATTCGAAGAGCTCGATCTCGCCGCTGACACTCACCGTGACCGGGCTGTCGCCGGCCTCGATGGGCGCCGGCGCCGCATCGGCGGCCATGGCGGCGCGGGCGTAGGCGACCATCGGCCGCGGCGGGTGGGCATTGCCGCTATTCACGGCCACGCGCTTGATCTTCCATTTCTTGTGGAGGCTGCCGGCCACCAGGCGGGCGCGGGCTTCGAAGGCTGCCAGGGCATCGGCGATGGCCTCGTCCTCGACCTTCTTCCAGGTCTCCGGCGACGGCGCGGCGTTGAGGCCGGCCACCGCCATGGTCTGCTGGAGCTTGCCGATGAGTTCGGACAGCGGCGCCGCCTCGCGGCTCTCGAGGGCCAGCGTCGAGCGCATGCGCCAGCCTTCGATATTGCGGCTGTTCTTGCCATAGACCGGGTAGGTGTTGCTGCCGGCGGTGCGCAGCTTGACGGCCGGGTAGGCTCGCCCGGTCTGCACGGCCTGGGCGATGACCGCATTCACCTTGCGGGCGAGCTCGGCCGGGTTGCTGTCGCTCGCCTCGTGATACAGCTGGGCGCGAAACTGGTCGTTGGGTGCACTGCGGCTGCTTTCCACCGAGATCTCGGCGGTCGGCAGGGCCGGGGCCGAAGCCTCCGCCGCATGCAGCGGCGAGGCGAGCAAGCCAATGACGGAGACAAGGGACAACAGGCTGCGTTTGTGCATGGGGTGTGTTCGCCGTATGAATGTCAGGTTTATAGCGCGGATTTCGCCACAGGGCCCGCCGAATTGCAAAGGCCATCGCGGGAATCGCTGCCGGGGCAGCCACGAAGTGTGGCCGAAATGCCGTCCCGCGCTTGACGCTGCCGGCCCCCGGGCCGCAGGATCGGCGGTTTTGCGCCTGCACGAGGAGACCTGCCGATGATCGCAAATCCGCGCTGGATCGGGGCCGGGCTGGTGGCCCTGTCGGCCTTGTCCTTCGGGGCGATGGCGATCTTCGCGCGTTTCGCCTTTGCCGGCGGAGTGGATGTCACGGCCCTGCTGTTCCTGCGCTTCCTGATCGCCGGCGCCCTGATGGCGGTGCTGATGAGCGCATTGAAGCGCCCCTGGCCCAGGCGCCGCAACGCCTTGACACTGGCCCTGATGGGTGGAGTCGGCTACGTGGCTCAGGCCCTGTGTTTCTTTTTCGCGCTCCAGCACGCCTCGGCGGGACTGGTGGCCTTGCTGCTTTATCTGTACCCCTTTCTGGTAACCCTGCTCGGCGTGGTTTTTGCTGGCGAGCGGCTGACCCTGCTGCGCACCCTCGCAGTGCTGTCGGCGCTACTGGGTACGGCGCTGACGATAGGCGCGGGGATCTCCGGAAGCCCGCTCGGCATCGCCCTCGGCGTGGCTGCGGCGCTGATCTACTCGATCTACATCCTCGTCGGCAACCGCGTGCTCAAGGAGGAAGACCCGCTGGCGGCTGCAGCGGTGGTGATGCTGGCCGCCGCCGGCGTGTTTGGCCTGGTGGTGCTCGTCGATGCACCGCGGTTTCCGGCCTCGGCCGCCGCGTGGGCGGCCGTGCTGGCCATTGCGCTGATCTCGACCGTGGTGGCGATGGTGGGCTTCTTTGCAGGCATCAAGCGCCTGGGCGCTGCCGACGCGGCCACCCTGTCGACCCTGGAACCGGTGGTGACCTTCGTGCTGGCAGCGATCTTCCTGGACGAGCCGGTGAGCGCGGCGCAGATGGCCGGCGGCGTGATCGTGCTCGGCGCGGTGATCGCCCTGGCCCGGGGCCAGGCGGGCACCGGTCAGGGCAAGGGCTCGACGAGTTCCCGGTAGGCATGCCAGGTGGCGTGGCCGACCACCGGCATCATGACCACCAGCCCGATGTGGAAGCTGAGGAAGCCGATTAGGGTGAGCGTGACGATCAGCACAGCCCACACCAGGAGCGGCAGCGGGTTGAGCATCAAGGCCCGCAGGCTGGCCAGCATCGAGGTGATGGCGTCCTGGTTGCGGTCGAGCATCAGCGGGATGGAGACCACGCTCACCGCGAACACGAACAGCGCAAAGCCGGCGCCCACGGCCAGATAGACCATCAGGAAATCGATGTTCTCGAGGGACAGCACCTGGGACAGGAAGCCATCGAGGCTCGGCATCTCCTGGGTGTAGAACATCGCGAAGATGACCATCGAGGCCCGCGCCCAGATCAGGAAGACCACCGTCAACACGCCGGCAAAGAGCGCGATATTGCCCATGTTGCGCCGCCACACCGTAAGCGTCGGCAGGAGCACCCCGGGGAGCCCGAAGCCGTAGAACAGGCTCGACCGGGCGCAGGCGCGAAAGTCGGCGAAGCCGCGGCGTATCCAGCGAAAGGGCGCGCCGAGGCCGATGACACGGATGCCCGGGAAGGGCGGCACGGCCTCTGCACCTGGGCCATCTGCGGGGGTTTCATGCTGAGCCATGTTCGTCTCCGTTATCGTTTTTGGGCTTATGGCTGGCGGTATCCGGGTCAACTGCGCATCGGAATCCTCTCAGGAAGAGGGCCGGGCGCCGGCAAAGTTCCACAAGGCATCGAGAACGCCCCCCGGGGCCTCGGCCATCATCGCGTGGCCGGCCCCCGAAAGCACGACACGGCTGACTTGCACCGCGTTGCCGAGGGCCTGCGCGAGGGGACCCAGAGCCTTTGGCGGCGTCATGCGGTCGAGGTCGGCGCTGAGGAGCAGAGTGGGGCAGCGAACGCGGGCCGCCGATTCGAGCCCTGCGGTGTAGGCGTTGCAGGCGCTCATGTCCCGGTGCAGCACACCCGCGGCCTGGCGCTGCATCAGGCGCTGGTTGAGGGCGGTCAGGTTCATGCCCGGCACGCTGCTCGCGCCGAGCTGGTTCTGCGGTGCGTAGGACCACTGGTTGATCATTCCGTGGGCCCGCTCGCGGGCGGACAAGGTTGCATCGAGCAGCGGCGGCGCCACCGGCATCGGGAACACCGACCCGACGAGGGCGAGCCGCGTTATGCGATCGGGTGCCCGGGCTGCGGCCTCCAGCGCAACCAGCGAGCCCATGCTGTGGCCGACCAGCATCGCCTGCTCGCAGCCGAGCCCGGCGAGCAGCGCGAGAGCCCAGTCGGCGAGCGCCTCGATGGATTCGAGGGCCGGGCCGGCCGAGCGGCCGTGGCCGGGCAGGTCCGGCGCGATGACGTTCCAGCCGTGGGAGGCGAAGTAGCGGGTCTGCAGGGTCCAGACGCTGTGGTCGTGGCCGGCACCGTGGATGAAAAGCGCGGTGGGGCGGCCCGGCTGCAGCGGGCGGCCGCCGGTGTAGCAGTAGCAGGTGTTGTCGGAGAGATTCAGGTTCATGGTGCGCGCCTCAGGCAGTGGCCTTGTGGGCAGCCTGGAGGCCGCGATCCAGGTCGGCGATCAGGTCGGTGGCGTTCTCGAGGCCGACCGACAGGCGGATGGTGCCTTCGCCGATACCCGCTGCGAGAAGCGCCTCCGGCGACATCCGGAAGTGGGTGGTGCTCGCCGGGTGGATCGCCAGCGACTTGGCGTCGCCCACGTTGGCCAGGTGCGAAACCAGCCGCAGGGCCTCGATGAAGGCACAGCCGGCCTTGCGGCCACCCTTGAGGCTGAAGCTGAAGACGCCCCCGCAACCTTTGGGAAGCAGGCGGGCCGCCAGTGCCTGGTCGGGGTGGCTGTCGAGCTCGGGCCAGGATACGGCCTCGACGAGGGGATGCTGGGCCAGATGGCTCACCAGCGCCCGCGCGTTGGCAACGTGGCGCTCCATGCGCAGGCCGAGGGTCTCGATGCCCTGCAGGATCTGGAAGGCGTTCATCGGCGACAGGCATGCGCCGAAATCCCGCAGGCCCTCCCGGCGCGCGCGCAGCAGGAAGGCGGCAATCGGGGATTCCTCGGCGAAGTCCATGCCGTGGAAACCCTCGTAGGGCTCGGTGAGGGTGGGGAAACGCCCGCCGGCAGCTTCCCAGTCGAAAGCGCCCCCATCGACGAGCAGGCCGCCCACGGCAACCCCGTGCCCGCCGAGGAAC
>JAKLLM010000388.1 GCA_023150125.1 Zoogloea sp. | reverse complement strand
GGCACCGGCCGGATCGAGGGCGACCCACTCGCCGCCGCTGCGCTCGAGCCGGGCCAGGCGCTGCCCGAAGCGCCGGTCGATCGCCTCGCCCCCGGCCGCCAGGTTGGCGGCGCACAGCGTGGGCGGCTGGATCCAGCCGCCCCCGGGAAACCACCAGCCGCCCGCCTCCACCGGCCAGCCGGCGAGCTGCCCGGCCTCCTCGCGGGAGACGAAGCACAGGTAATCGGCCGGCGGCTGGTGGGCGTCGACCACCGCCCGCATCTTGCCCTCCTGCTTCGCGTCGCGCCCCAGGTGGAGCACCCCGCAGGCCTCCCAGCGCGGCGCATGGCCGGCCCGGGCGAGGCGCTCCAGATGGCGCAGGCCGTAAAGGAAGCCGGCCCGGGTGATGCGGGCGAGGCGGTTGTCGTCGAGGCTGGGCAGCGGCCGGAACACCCCGGCCTTGTTGCCCGAGGCGCCCTGACCGGGCCCGTCGGCCTCGTCGATCACGGCAACTCGCCAACCGCGGGCGGCGAGGCGCTCGGCCACCGAGGTGCCGGCCACCCCGGCGCCGATCACCAGCGCACGGCGGTCGACGGCTGCCGCCGGCGGCACGGCATCGCCTTCGAAGCGGCCCAGCAGCACGGGCCGATGGCCGGCAACGCCCTCCTGCTGCACCACATCCTGCGCCACCACAAAACCAGCCGCCTGCAGCACCTGGCCGGCGCCCTCATCCACCGCCCAGGCCGCCAGCGTGGCCCCCGGGGCCGCCAGGCGGGCGAGCTGATCGCCCCCGCCGGGCGCAAGGCGATCGAGGTGGAAGGCGTCGGCACGGGCCTCGAGCTGGGCCAGGGCGTCGACGGGATCGCCGAAGATCAGGTCGAGGGTCACCCGCCCCGCGTCGAAGCTCAGCCGGTGGATGCCCGGCAGCAAGGCCGGCCACTGCCCGCGAAGTTCGGCCGCCAGCGCATCGAGCTCGGGCCAGGCGGCGTGCAGCCGGGCCAGGTCGGCGGCGCTGAAGGGGTGTTCTTCGATGGCGACGAAGTGCAGGCGGCGGCTGCGCGCCGGGTCGGCCCGCCAGGCACTCCAGGTGGCGAGGAAGCGCAAGCCGGGCCCGAAGCCCGACTCGACGACGGTGAAGGCCTCGCGGCCGCCCCAGCGGGACGGCAGCCCATGGCAGCTCTGCAGGATCTGCAGCACCGCCACGGGCCCGCCGGCGTGGGGGGCGTCGTCAAGGCAGGGCGACGAGGGGCGGCCGTCGGCGTCGAAGGCCAGGGTGGCGGGGGTGATCGTGGAGTACATGGGCGGGAGGGGATTGGCAGCCAGCCCGGATTCTAGCCCAGCCGAAAGTCATCCGCCCCGGGCCAGCGCGCGCTCAGGGCCCCGCCGACGGACGCACCGCGCCACGCACGAAGGCGCGCAGATCGGCCGCCAGGGCGCGGGCCGAGGCCTCGCCCATGTAGGGCATGTGGCCCGAAGGGTAGCCTTTGAGGGTCAGCCGCTCGCGGGGGATGGGCGCGTGGGCCAGGGCGTATTCGGCGGCCGCCAGGGGCGTCACCAGATCGTAGTAGCCGGCGGCCACGAACACCTGCAACGCCGGATTGCGGCGCATCGCGACGGCCAGCGCGGTGGCGTCGTTGCGCGGCAGCGTGACGCCCAGCCCGGCGCCGTAGTTCCACTTGAAGTTGACCCGGTCCCACTCGATGGGCAGGTAGGGCTCGGCAAACGCAACCCCGAGCTCCTTCGCCAGGTATTCATGGAAGGCCGCGACGAAGCCCGGGGTGTATTGGCCCATGGCCGGGTCGTCCACCACCGGGTCGCCGCCGGTGGGCTGGGCGGGCAAGGTGTAGCGCAGGTCGTAGGCGCCGAGCTGCAGGCCCCGCGCCTGCAGCAGCAGGTTCTGGAAGGCCGCCGGGCCGAGGCGCAGGCTGGACTGCACCCAGGCCGGCGCCGGCACGCCGGTGAGCTCGGCCAGCCGGGCGGCGATGCGCTCGCGCTCGGGGGCGGCGAGCAGGTGGCCGGCGTCGAGGGCCTTCAGGTAGTCGTCCCGGGCGAAGGCCTGGGCGGCGGCCATCGCGGCCTCGACGGAATCCACCTCCGGCGCCAGCCGGCCGTGATACCAGGCCGCGGCGGCCATCGCCGGCAGATGGGTGAGGTGCCGCCGGTCGTCGCCCTCCACCCGCCCGCCGCCGAGCGTGAAGGCGGGGCCGAGGACGGCGATGCCGTTCAAGGTGATCGCCTCCACAGGCTACCGTGGGGCGGCAGCACGCCACCGCTGAGCATGCCGGCGAGGGCGATGGCGCGGATGATGCCGTAGGACTCACCGACCAGGGGCGGGTCGATGAACAGCAGGTCGGCCACGTCGAGCAGCGAGTGGGGGTTGTCGCCGATCTCGAAGGGCGGCACGGTGGGCGGGTGCAGCGGGTCGGCGAAGCGGACCTGCCGGGGGCCGAGCATGCCGAAATGGGTCCAGATCGACGACGAGCCCGGGCCGCCGTTGAAGACGAACAGCACCGGCCGCGCCGGCTCCGGGCGGGGCTGGCGCTGCAGGTAGCTGAAGCTCACCAGGCTCGCCGCCGGCCGGCCCTGGCGGTCGGGCACCACGATCTCCTCGACCACCGCCTCGTAGCGCAGGCGCTGGCCGCCAAAAACGCCCGCATGGACGCTGGCGATGCGGCGCGGCGCCGGGTT
>JAKLLM010000387.1 GCA_023150125.1 Zoogloea sp. | reverse complement strand
CTGGGTGAAATCGGTGGGCCTGAAGGCCATCGCCACACCGAACTCGGGCAGCGTGTAGGCGAGACCCGGCGCCTCGGCCGGGTGAAGGCGCCGGCAGGAATCCGGGCCTGTCAATTGCAGCCAGATCTGCACGCCGGCAGCTTCGCCAAAGGCGCGCAGAAGCGCCTCATCCTTCTTTGTGAGCGGCAACAGGTGGCGAAACACCAGCACCGTGATCCCCTCGCCGACGGCAACCTCGATCTGCGGGATGCGATCGGGAATCGACAGGCCTGCCACCAGGTCGTGCAGCCCCGGCAGCAGCGCCGAAACATGGGGCGGCAGGATCGGGCAGCGCCGCATGTCCGAGATATAGCTGCTGCGCCGCTCGTGGAAGCCGATCAGGATGCCGCCCTTGCTCGGCACCTGGCGCACGGAGAGACGTGCCCGGTAGCGATAGCCCCAGGCCGGCCCGACGATGGCCGGATAGAGCACGTCCGCCCGGAGCCGCCCGATGTGCCACAGCGCATTCTCGAGCACCCGCTGCTTGGCCGCCACCTGGGCCGACGGCTCGAGGTGCTGCATGCTGCAACCACCGCACACGCCGAAATACTCGCAGGCCGGCGCAACGCGCTGGGAGCTTGCCTCGAGCACGCGCACGGCCTCGGCCTGCTCGTAGTTCGGCTTGACCTTGTAGGACGCAAAGGACACCCGTTCGCCCGGCAGCGCCCCTTCGATGAAGATCGTCTTGCCGTCGACATGGCTCACGCCCCGCCCCTCGTGGTCGAGGGACTCGATGACGGCTTCGCGGATGGGAGGGGCGTCACGCATGATCAGGGTCCAGAAAGGGAGGGCGACATTTTAGCGAGGGGGCCGGGCAATGCAAGGCGAGGCGCTATAATGCCGCCATGACAAATACTCTTCTTGGCGGCCTGTCGGCCGAGGAATTCCTCGCCGAATACTGGCAAAAGAAACCGCTCCTCGTGCGCCAGGCGGTTCCCGGCTTCACCGGCGTCGTCACCCGCGACGAGCTCTTCCAGCTCGCCCGCGACCCGGACGTCGAGTCACGCTACGTCACCCACGACAACCACGACTGGGAGGTCATCCGCGGCCCCCAGAAGGCCTCCGACCTGCGCAACAAGAAGCGCCCCTGGACGGTCCTGGTGCAGGGCCTCAACCTGTTCTGCCCCGATGGCGACGAGCTGCTGCACCGCTTCGATTTCATCCCCCAGGCGCGCCTCGACGACCTGATGGTGAGCTACGCCGTCGACGGCGGCGGCGTCGGCCCCCACTTCGACAACTACGACGTCTTCCTGCTGCAAGGCATCGGACAGCGGCGCTGGCAGCTCAGCGACCAGGAAGACCGCAGCCTGATCGAGGACGCCCCGCTCAAGATCCTCCAGGACTTCCGGCCCGTGCACGACTGGGTGCTGAACCCCGGCGACATGCTCTACCTGCCTCCCCAGTGGGCCCACAACGGGATCGCCATCGGTGAGTGCACCACCTACTCCATTGGTTTCCGCTCCCCAACCTACCAGGAGCTCGCCCAGCAGTTCCTGGGCTACCTGCAGGACACCATCCAGCTAGACGGCATCTACACCGACCCCGACCTGCGCCTCCAGGCCCACTCCGCCGAGATCAGCGACGCCATGATCGACCGCATCACCGAATCCCTCCAGCGTATCACCTGGAGCCGCGACGACGTGCGCGGCTTCCTGGGCGCCTATCTCACCGAGCCCAAGGCCCACATCTTCTTCGATTCCCCGGACGAGCCCCTCGACCACGACGACTTTCTCGACGCATGCACCGAGGGCATCTCCCTCGACGCACGCAGCCTGCTGCTGTTCACCGAAGGCCAGTTCTTCCTCAACGGCGAAACGGTCCATGTGGAAGCCTGCGACCAGGCGATCCTGCAGGAGCTCGCAGACCGCCGCCACCTGGATTCGATCGCCGGCCTTTCCGAAGAGGGGACGGCCCTGCTCTACGATTGGTACTGCTGCGGTTTTGCCCACGTATCAGACGATTTAATGGAATAAACCCGGGATTTGATTCTGGCTTCGGTGTACGTTTGGGCTTGTTGCGGCAACGCAACAATGTCTTTATTCAAGCACTTCGTCCGTGATACGATGTTGCGCGAATCGGGTTCCCCACCTGATTGCTGCTGAATATAGATTGCTGTAATTCATTTATCGATAAGGGAAACCAACAATGAAACAATCTCTCCTGGTTGCTGCTCTCGTTGCACTCGCTGTTACCGCTTGCGGCAAGAAGGAAGAGCCGAAGCCCGTTGAAGCTCCGGCTCCCGCCGCCGCTCCGGCCGCTCCGGCTGCTGCCCCCGCCGCTGAAGCTCCGGCCGCTGCTCCGGCTGCCCCGGCTGCTGATGCCAAGCCCGCTGAAGCTGCCGCTCCGGCCGCCGATGCCAAGCCCGCTGAAGCCGCTGCTCCGGCCGCTGGCAACACCGCTGAAAACGCCGCTGCTGCTGCCGCTGCGACCGCCGAGAAGAAGTAATTCTTCCTGCGTCGAAAAAAGCCAACCTACGGGTTGGCTTTTTTTATGGCTATGTCACCGTTGCCTGTGGAACCGGACTCTCAATGAGCTGTCTGTATGTACAGCAAAAACAGAGTCTGGAGGCTTGCGATGAAAGCGCTTGATTTCCAACGTCTCCTGAACGCCTTGAAGCGACTGTCGCATTGG
>JAKLLM010000386.1 GCA_023150125.1 Zoogloea sp. | reverse complement strand
CTGGGCGCGGCCGAGGATGGCGTTGAGCAGCCCGCCGCCGGCGTTGGTGTTGATCTCGATGAGCCGGGGGCCGTCGTCGGCGAGGTGGAAGTCGTAGCCCAGGAATACGCCGGATGCCCGGCTCGGCTGCCGCGCGCACGCGGGCGCCCAGGCGAGCACGGCGTCCTGCCAGGCCGGCAGCGCAACGACCCGCTCGATGGCGGCGACGACCTCGGCCATGCGGCGGACGTGGCGGGCCGAGACGAAGGCCATCGAATCCGAGAAAAGGTGCGGCCGGCTCTCGGCCAGCATGGCCTGGAGGGCGCCGTCGCGGGGGTCGCGGGCCAGCGCGGCGACCAGCGCCTGCCTGTCCAGCGAAACGCACTGGCAGCCGACGTTGAGGGCTTCGGCCATGCCGGTGCGGCCCTGCGCCGCGAGGTCGGCGAGGCTTGATTTGACGGCAGCGGAAGCAGACACGGGACAGGAACCGGAAGGAAGATGGCAGGGACGTCGCTACCCCGGATTGTAGCAACTACTTTTCGTTAACCCACTTGCCGTAGCGGAAGCCAGGATCGGCCTCGAGGAACTCGCCGCTCGCCGCGAAGCTGAGGGTGGTGATGATGGGCTTGGTCACGTCGCTGCCTTCGGCCAGGGGCAGGTAGGGATATTGCTTGAGGCGCGCGATGTCGGGCGAGTGGATGAAGGGCGCGCGGTCGAAGATCTGCAGCGTGAACCGCACCGACACATGGGTGACGCTGCCGAGCCGCATCGGCGGCAGGGTCTCGATCACCTCGGCCACCCGCGCCTTGCCGAAGCACAGCCCGGGCGCGGTCTTGCCGTTCTGGGTGGGCGCGGCGTAATCGTAGAGGGCCATGCCGGCGGCCGTGAGATCGTGGCCCTGCAGCTCGGAACCGTCGGCCTGGCGCAGGCTCACCCGCTCGACCAGCCCGGCGTCGCGGAGCGTGCTGCAGTGCAGGCACACCTCGCGGCCGACCTTGGGAAAGGGGCCTTCATACACGCACAGGGGCCCGCCGTAGCTCTGGTTGAGGGCTGCAAGGACGGGGCTGGGCCCTTTCCTGGCCGCATCGGTTCCGCCACCCTTGAACTTGCCGATCGCCAGCCCGACCACCAGCAGCACCGCGAAGATCGACAGGACGAGACGCATGGGATTCTCCTTTGGCGGCACGCCCCTGGCGGGCCTGCACGACCTGATTGGGCGATCAGCCCGCCGCGGGGGGCGGCAGTTGTTCGAGGAAGGCCACCACCTCGGCCTCGACCTTGCTGCGGGTCATCGGCGGCAGGCTCTGCCAGACGCGTCGGCCGTAGGGCTTGGTGAGCATGCGGGGGTCGCAGATGGCCAGCACGCCGCGGTCGCGCTCGGTGCGGATCAGGCGGCCGGCGCCCTGCTTGACGTTGATGACGGCGCGGGGCAGCTGGTATTCCATGAAGGGGCTGCGGCCTTCCTTCTGCATGTTGTCGATGCGGGCGGCGAGCACCGGGTCGTCGGGCGGGGCGAAGGGCAGCTTGTCGATGACCACCACCGACAGCGCATCGCCGGGCACATCCACGCCCTCCCAGAAGCTCTGGCTGGCGACGAGGATGGCGTTGCCGAGCTTGCGGAAACGCTCGAGGAGCTCGCTGCGCGAGCCTTCGCCCTGGATCAGCAGCGGCAGCTCGAGCTTCTCGGCTTCGAGCCGGTCGGCGATGATCTCGTGGATGCGCCGCATCGCCCGCAGCGAGGTGCACAGCACGAAGGTGCGCCCGTGGGCCGCGCGGATCAGCGGGAAGGCTACCCGGGCGACGGCGTCGGAGTAGTCCGGCGCGTTGGGGTCGGGCATGTTCTGGGGGGCGTAGAGCATGGCCTGCTTCGGGTAGTCGAAGGGGCTGCCCCACACCGCGGTGTCGATGGGCGGCTCGACCCAGTTGAGGCCGAGCTCCCGGCAGTAGTGGCCGAAGTCGCGCCCCACCGCCAGCGTCGCGGACGTGAACACCCAGGCCCGCGGGTGGCCGTCCATCTGGCGCTTGAAGATCGAGGCGATCGACAGCGGCGTGGCGTTGAGGGCCAGCGACTGGCTGAAGACCTCGACCCAGCGCACCCACTGGTTGCCCTCCGGCACCTGCCAGCGGGCCAGGCGCTCCTGGACTTCCTGGGTGCGGCGCAGGCAGGCGGCGAGGCCCTCGGAGCGCTCGGCCTGGGTCTCGACGATGGTGGCGAACTCGCCGAGCTCGGTGTCGAGGGCGTCCACCGCCTCGTGGAAGGGCTTGTTGTCTTCGAGCTGGGCGTAGCCGAAGCGGGCGTTGTCGGTGGCGATGGTGAGGCGCAGGTCGCGGGCGGCCTTTTCGAGCTTGCGGGTGGCCTCGATGAGGGCGAGACAGTCGCGGGCGGCGGCGACGGTCTCGGAGCGGGTGTCGCGGGCGAGCTCGAGGAGCTGCGAGGTGGACACGCTCTCGCCGAAGAACAGGCTGGCGGTTTCGGGCAGCTGGTGGGCTTCGTCGAAGATCACCGCGTTGCACGAGGGCAGCAGCTCGCCCATGCCGCCGTCGCGCAGGCTGACGTCGGCAAAGAAAAGGTGGTGATTGACGACCACCACGTCGGCGTCCATTGCCGCCCGACGGGCCGCGGCGACGAAGCACTCCTTGATGTTGGGGCACTCCTGGCCGAGGCAGTTGTCCCGCGACGAGGTGGCGAACATCCAGGC
>JAKLLM010000385.1 GCA_023150125.1 Zoogloea sp. | reverse complement strand
GCGCGGAGATGTTGTGGGCGCTCACCGGATCATTCCTCCCCGGCGCCGCGCTTGTTGGCGGCGGCCATGGCCTTGCCGTCGAAGCCGCCGAGGCGGTCGCCGGAAATCATTTCGTTGTGGGTGTGGGCGAAGTGGTGCCACGCAAAGGTGGCTTCCATCGCGCTGCGCTTGCCCTGCAGGTCTTCGACGTGGTTGATGGCCTGCTTGGTGAGGGCCAGGCCCATGCGCGGCTGGGTGGCCACCTTGGCGGCGAGGGCGTAGGTGGCCTCTTCCAGCGTTGCGCGGGGCACGACGCGGTTCACCATGCCCATCTGCCAGGCCCGCTCGGCGCCCATGCGGTCGCCGGTCATCAAAAACTCCTTGGCGATGCGCGGGTTGAGCTCGTAGGGGTGGGCGAAGTATTCGACACCGGGGATGCCCATGCGCACCACCGGGTCCTGGAAGAAGGCGTCGTCGCTGGCCACGATCAGGTCGCACACCCAGGCCAGCATCAGCCCGCCGGCCACGCAGGCGCCCTGCACCATGGCGATGGTGGGCTTGGGCAGCTCGCGCCAGCGCCGGCACATGTTGAGATACACCTCCTGCTCGCGGGCGTAGAGGTATTCACCGCCGGGCTTGTTGGTGTGGTCCCACCACAGGTGCACCCGCTCGAAGGGCTTGTTGATGTCGCGGCCCGGGGTGCCGATGTCGTGCCCGGCCGAAAAGTGCCTGCCCTCGCCCCGCAGCACGATCACCTTCACCGTGTCGTCGTCCACCGCCCGGCGGAAGGCCGCGTCCAGGGCGTAGGTCATCTGGGAGTTCTGGGCGTTGTTGAAGTCCGGCCGGCTCATGGTGACGGTGGCGATACCGTCGGCAACGGCGTATTTCACCGTCTCGTCGGTCTCGTAGCGGGCCGTGTCCTGGCGGGACACGAAGCCCTCGGCGCTGTGCGAGGCGTTCATGGATGTCTCCTGGTCGCGCCGGCCTCAGGCCGCCGGACGGATGCCCGGCGGGTTGCCCTTGAGCTGGGTGGCCCGCAGGTCGTGGGGGTCGAGGCGGCGGATGATGTCGAGCTGGACCGCGGTGGGGTGCGGCGTCTCGCCCATGCCTTCGGCCTTCAGCAGCGGGAAGCCGGTTTTTTCCTGGACTTCCTCGAAGCTGACGCCGGGGTGCAGGCTGCGCACCCGCGGGCTGTTGCCCGGGCCCTGCCAGTCCATCACGCACAGGTCGGTGACGGCGACGCGGATGTCCATCAGGTCGCGGCGCACGCCATCAATCCAGCGCTCGGGCTTGAAGCCGACGCCCGACACCATGTCCACCTCGCCGGCCACGAACACGCGCGGGCTGTGGTTGGGCACGAAGAAGGAGTTGATGTGGTTGATGCTGTTGCCCGGCAGGCCGCGCACGCCGAGGATGGCCGACTTCGGCTTGCGGTAGTCGCCGACCACCGACAGGTTGGTCTGGGCCCAGCGGTCGATCTGGGTCGGGCCGATCATCGCGTGGCGGCGGCCGCCCCACACGCATTCGAAGACGCGCTCGAAGGACATGTAGCCGCTGTACTTGGGCACGTAGTCGCCGCGGGGGCCGACGGGGATCGGCTCTTCCACCAGGAAGGCCTCGCTGTCGGTCATCAGCAGCTCGGGGCTGTGGGTGAGCTTGGCCAGGCCGGCGCCGAGGCGGGGGATGATGCCGAGCCCGGAGGCGAGCACTTCGCCGTTGTCGCGCCAGGCTTCGGAGGCCGCCACGATCAGCAGTTCGGCCAGGGTGAATTGGGGTTTGTCGCTCATCTTGGGTCTCCTCAGAACACCGGCAGGGGCAGCGCGGCCATGCGCTCGATGCCGCCGTTGCGGCTCTGGTAGGCGGCTTCGCCGGCCAGCACGAACTCCTCCATGTAGGCCTGCCAGCCGCCGGGTTCGGCGGCGCTGGCGACGTAGCGCTTGAAGTGGCTCATGTCCCAGCCGTAGTCGGAGGGGCAGGAGGTGGGGTGGGCGCCGCAGGGGGCATCCACCACGCCGCTCACCAGGTAGCGTTCGAAGGTGTTGAAGCGGGCCTGGGCGGCGTCGAGCTCGAGGCGCTCCTCGACCCGCTCGGCGGACACGTAGCAGGCATCGGCGGCACGGGCGAAGAGGTGGTCGAAATAGGGGTCGGGGCCGGTGACCAGGGTGTTGCCGAGGCGGTCGGCGACGTTCACGTGGAGGAGCGCCGCGTCCAGCTTGAGGGCCGGCATCGCCAGCAGGGTCTCGCCGTCGGCGTAGGGCGACTGGATGGTCTTGAGCTCGGGGTTGAGGCGCACCACGTCGGTGGCCAGGCCGCAGCGGGTGGGCAGGAAGGGCAGGCGCATGCCGGCGGCGCGCAGGCCCCACTGGAACATGCCTTCGTCGAGCTCCATCAGCTCCAGGCCGCCGGCCTCGCGGATCTTGCGGTACCAGGGCTCGAGGGGGATCGCGTCGAGGGTGGCGAAGCCGAAGACCAGCTTCTTGACCTTGCCGGCGGCGCACAGCATGCCGACCTCGGGGCCGCCGTAGGCGACCACGGTGAGGTCCTTGAGGTCGGAGCGGAGGATCTCGCGCACGATGGCCATGGGCTTGCGGCGGGGGCCCCAGCCCCCGAAGCCGATGGTCATGCCGTCGCGCAGGCGGGCGACGACATCCGCCGTCGTCATCTGTTTGTTCATGTCGGGTCCTTGCTTGGAAAGGGTGCAG
>JAKLLM010000384.1 GCA_023150125.1 Zoogloea sp. | reverse complement strand
GTTTGCCGCCGGCGAACCCGCCGTCAAGCTCATGACCCTGCGTGGCGCCGACATCCAGGCCAGCGACCCCGAGGGCGAGGGCACCCGCTACGGCCGCGACCAGGCGCCGCTGCCCCGCGACTTCGTGCAGCAGCCGCCGCTGATCCCCCACACCATCAAGGGCTACACGGTCACCAAGAACTTCAACAAGTGCCTGGACTGCCATGCCTGGGCCCGCGCCAAGGAAACCGGCGCCACCAAGATCTCGGTGACCCACTTCAAGACCCGCGAAGGCGAGGAGCTCTCCAGCGTTTCGCCGCGCCGTTATTTCTGCAACCAGTGTCACGTCCCCCAGAGCGATGCCAAGCCGCTGGTCGGCAACAGCTTCAAGCCAGGCACCGGCATGCGCTGAGCGCACAACAAGGGAGTTCGGATAAATGGACAGCAACAACAAGGGTTTGATCGGCCGTATCCGATCACTGGGCTGGGGCTTCGCCGCGATGCTGTTCATCGCCGGCGTCCTCTTCTGGGGCGGTTTCAACACCGCGATGGAATGGACCAACCGGGAGGAGTTCTGCATCTCGTGCCACGAGATGAAGGACAACGTCTATCAGGAATACCGCAACACCATCCACGCCTCCAACCGCTCCGGCGTGCGGGCCACCTGCCCGGACTGCCACGTGCCGAAGGAGTGGGGTCCCAAGATGATCCGCAAGATCCAGGCTTCCAACGAAGTCCTGCACAAGGTCCTGGGCACCATCGACACGCCCGAGAAGTTCAACGCCAAGCGCCTCGAGCTGGCCAAGCACGAGTGGGACCGGATGAAGAAGACCGACTCCCGCGAATGCCGCAACTGCCACAACTTCGGCAGCTTCGACTACGCCGAGCAGGGCCGTCGTTCGTCCAAGATGCACCAGACCGGCCTCAACGAGGGCAAGACCTGCATCGACTGCCACAAGGGCATCGCGCACTCGCTGCCCGAGGTCGAGCAGGCCATCGGCTCGCCGAAGGAAGGCGCGACGCCGGAAGAGTTCCACCCGGAAACGCCCAAGCCTGAAGCACCGAAGGCCGACAAGGGCTGAGCCCCGGCGCAGTCGTTTAGCAGCGGCCGTGCCCTTCCGGGGCGGCCGATGGGGGAGTAGGCGGGCCGCATTGCGGCCCGTCTGCTTTTGAGCGCGTCGCGGTGTGGCCCGGAGGCGTAAGCTTGCCTCTCCGAGCCATCCTTAACCGGGAGCCTCCCATGACCGATACTTCCCTTGTCGACAAACGTGTGCTCATCACCCAGGCCGACGCCTTCATGGGGCCGGCCCTGTGCGAAGCCTTTGCCGCCCGCGGCGCGACGGTGATCGCCAGCACCGAGAGCCTCGTCGACCCCACCGCGCCATCCGCCATCGTCGAGGCCGCAGGCCAGGTGGATGTGCTCGTCGCCAACCTGGCCATCCCGGCGCCGACCACTCCGGCGCTCGACGTGGATGACGACGAATGGCGCGCCGTGTTCGCCGCCCTGGTGGACCCGCTGCCGCGCCTGTGCCGGGCGGTGCTGCCCCAGATGGTGGCCCGCGGCGGCGGTAAGATCGTGGTGATGGGCAGCGCCTCGGCCCTGCGCGGCATGAAGCGGGCGTCCACCTACAGCGCCGCCCGCGGCGCCCAGCTCGCCTACGTGCAGGCGCTGGGTGTCGAGATGGCGCCCCAGCGCGTGCAGGTCAATGCCATCGCCCAGAACTTCGTGGACAACCCCACCTATTTCCCGCCGGAGGTGCAGGCCAACCCGCGCTTCCAGGAGCGCCTGCAGCGCGAGGTGCCCCTCGGCCGGCTGGTGGCCGCCGGGGAGGACGCGGCCTTCTGCGCCTACCTGGCGAGCGCAGCGGCCGACTGCTTCGTCGGCCAGGTCTTCCCGATGTGCGGCGGCTGGGTGCCGCGCTGAGGGCCCGCAGCGGCGGTTTCTGTCGCCCGGAGGCGATGCTATGCTTCCCGCACGTGCATGCCAGACTCACGAGGCCGACATGGAAAACACCCCCCCCCGCTGATTTCCGACGTGCTCAGGGAGCGGCCCGGTGTCTACGACACCGGCACCGGCGCCCTCAAGACCATCGAGGCCAACCCGGGCTTTCCGGGCATCGAGCGCGTCACCATCACCAGCTATTGCGGGCGCCACGAGGACGACCGCCGCTACTACCGGCTGGCCGCCGATCGCACGCGAACCTTTCCGACCCTCGAGCAGGCCCTCGCCGCCCGCCCGGTGCGGCTCACCTGAGCCCGGCTGCAGCCCTGCGGAGGCTGCGGCCGGCGTCCCTCAGTGGGATGCCGTGAGCTTGAGCCCGACGATGCCGGCAACGATCAGCCCGATGCACACCAGCCGTGCCGCGCTGGCGGCCTCGCCGAACAGGGCCATCCCCAGGATCGCCGAGCCTACGGTGCCGATCCCGGTCCAGACGGCGTAGGCCGTGCCCAGGGGGAGCGTGCGCAGCGCCGCCCCCAGCAAGGCCAGGCTGACGATCATCGAGACCACCGTTGCCACCGACGGCCAGAGCCGGGTGAACCCCTCGGTGTATTTGAGCCCGACGGCCCAGCCGATTTCAAACAGACCCGCAAGAACGAGCGTGACCCATGCCATGACGCACCTCATCGTTGAGTGCAGGGCCGTCCCTGCTTGTTTGACCCGGCGCGAGGTCGTCCACACGCTGAGCCGTTATCTTAGCGCGCCT
>JAKLLM010000383.1 GCA_023150125.1 Zoogloea sp. | reverse complement strand
ATGCTTGAGAAGGTCGCCGCCACCGACTACGCCGACCTCCAGCGCCGCGGCGGCGGCAGCCAGCTGGGCAGCGTCGTCAACGCCCTCGGCGCGGTGCTGCAGTTCGTCGTGCTGCTGGTGCTCAGCCTGCCCCTGTGGCTGATCCCCGGCGCCGGGCTGGTGATCTCCCTGGTGCTAACCGCCCGGCTCAACCAGCAGGCCTTCCGCTACGACGCATTGATGGCCCACGCCGACAAGTTCGAGCTCAAGTCGCTGCCCGCCCGCCAGTCCGGCGGCCTGTTCGGGGTCGGCCTGTTCGGCGCGGTGCTGGCCCACGTACCCTTCATCAACCTGTTCGCGCCGGCCCTCGCCGGGCTGGCCTTTGTGCATTACCTGCTGTCTGCGCTGCGGCTCGCCCGGCGCACCGAAAACATCATCGAGGTGAATTGAATGGCTGCAAACCCGGCGCCGTCCTTTGGCGCAATCATCATCGGCGACGAGCTGCTGTCGGGCCGCCGCGAAGACAAGCACCTGGGCAAGGTGCTCGAACTCCTCAAGGCCCGCGGCCTGCGTCTGGCCTCGGTGCGTTACGTGGGCGACGAGCGCCCGCGCCTGGTGCAGACGCTGCGCGAAAGCTTCGCCAGCGGTGACATCGTGTTCAGCTTCGGCGGCATCGGCGCCACGCCCGACGACCACACCCGCCAGGCCGCGGCCGAGGCGCTGGGCCTGCCGCTCGCGCTGCACCCCGAGGCCGAGGCCGAGATCCGCGCCCGCTTCGGCGATGAGATCACCCCCCAGCGCCTTCAGATGGGCGTCTACCCGGTGGGCGCCGAGATCATCCCCAACCCCTTCAACCGCATCCCCGGCTTTTCCATCAACAACCACTTCTTCGTGCCCGGCTTTCCGGTGATGGCCTGGCCGATGGTCGAATGGGTGCTCGACCAGCGCTTCGCCCACCTGCACCATACCGCCGACTACACCGAGCAGTCGGTGATCGTGTGGGAGGCGTTCGAGGGCAAGCTCATCGACCTGATGGAGCAGATCACCGCCGACTTCCCCGAATCCACCCTGTTCAGCCTGCCCAGCTTCGGCACCGAGACCCAGCGCCGGCATGTGGAGCTCGGCATGAAGGGCCCCGCCGGCCGGGTGGCCGAGGCGATGGCCCGCATCACCGCCGAGCTCACCCGCCGCGGCTACGAATGGGAGCCCCGCGCCGCGCTGTAGCCCTCGCTTCGTCCTGCACCGAACCATGCCTGCTCCCTCGTCCGCCTACCGTGACTTCCCCGGCCGCCGCTGGCTGGGCGTGCTGCTGCGCGCCGCCCACCTGGCCGGCGTGGTCGGCTTCGGGGCCGGGCTGCTGGCGGGCGAGGGTGCCGCGGCGGGCTTTGTTTACCTGATGGTGCTGTCGGGCGTGGCGATGGCGCTGCTCGACGCCTGGTCGCGGCGGCGCTGGCTGCGCGAACTCGCCGGGCTGTCGCTGCTGGTCAAGTTTGCGCTGCTCGGCTGGTTCGTCGCCGACGAGGCCCGGCGGCCGCTGCTGTTCTGGCTGATCCTGGTGTTCTCGGTGATCTTCGCCCACGCCCCGGCCAGCTTTCGCCACCGCCGGCTCGGTTAGCCCGGTGTTTGCCCTGGAGAAATCGTCTTAATGCAGATCCGCCCCGAAACCCCGGCCGACGAGGCCGGCGTGCGTGCCGTCCACCTCGCCGCCTTCGACGGCCCCGACGAAGCGGCCCTCGTCGACCGCCTGCGCGGCCGCACCTACCCGTATGTGTCGCTGGTGGCCGTCGACAAGGGGCGCATCGTCGGCCACATCTTGTTTACGCCGGTGCTGCTCCCCGGCCATCCGCAGGCCCGCCTGATGGGCCTCGCGCCGATGGCGGTGCTGCCCGACTACCAGCGCAGCGGCGTCGGCAGCGCGCTCGTCGAGGCCGGCCTCGATGCCGCGCGCCAGGCCGGCGCCGGGGCGGTGGTGGTGCTCGGCCACCCTGCGTATTACCCGCGCTTCGGCTTCGAGCCGGCCTCGCGCCACGGTATCGCCTGCCCCTACGACGCGCCCGACGAGGCCTTCATGATCGTCCCGCTCATGCCCGGCCACCTGGCGGGCCTCGCCGGCACCGTCGAATACCACGCCGCCTTTGCCGACATCGAAGGGGCAGCCCCTTGATCGAACGGCAGCGCTTCATCGAGATCGTCCGCGACACCCCGCTGGTGTCCGTCGACCTGCTGCTGGTGCGCGGCGGCACCGAACTCCTGCTCGGCCTGCGCAACAACCGCCCGGCCCAGGGCAGCTGGTTCGTGCCCGGCGGCGCGATCCGCAAGGGCGAGCCCCGCGCCGCCGCGCTGCAGCGGGTGGCCGCGCGGGAGCTGCAGATCGCCGACCTGCTCGCGCTGCGTCCGCAGCTCCTGGGGGTGTTCGAGCACTTCTACCCCGACTGCTTTGCCGGCGACATCGGCGTGAGCACCCATTACGTAGTGATCGCCCACCGCATCGACGTGCCGGCCGGCTTCGAGGTGCCCGGCATCGACTCCCAGCACCGCAGCCTGCGCTGGTGGCCGCTGGCGGAGGCTGCCGCGAGCGATGCGGTGCACCGCTACACGCGGGACTACCTGCCGCTGCTGGGGGGCGAGCCGGCCGACGCTTGAGGCTCCGCGCGCCCAGGGGCTTCAAGAAGCCCTGCAGCGCGTTGCCGCCGAAGCTGAGCGGCCCGGGCGCGGGCGCTAAAGCGGCT
>JAKLLM010000382.1 GCA_023150125.1 Zoogloea sp. | reverse complement strand
TGACGCGCGTTGTCGGCGTTCTGACGCACCGTCGCGTTGAGCTGCTCCATCGAGCTGGCCGTCTCTTCCAGGCTGCTCGCCTGCTCTTCGGTCCGCGCCGAGAGGTCCGAGTTGCCCGCCGCGATCTCCTGCGCCGCCGTGTTGATCGATTCCGACGCTTCCTTGATCTGGCCCACCACTTCGCGCAGGCGCTCCACCGTGGTGTTCGTGTCGTCCTTCAGCTGGCCGAAGGTCCCGCCATAGTCCGCCGTGATCTTCTCCGTCAGGTCGCCCTTCGCGATCGCGTTGAGCACCCGCGCAAGGTCGTTCAGGCTGGTCGAGATGATGCCGGTGAGCTGGTTCATGCCCTCGGTAAGCGTGATGAAGAAGCCTTGCTTGCCCTCAACCGACAGCCGCTGGCTGAAATCACCGTGGAGCGCAGCCTGCATCAGGGTCGCCAGTTCTTCTTCCGCATGGACTTCGTCGGTTCGATCGACCCACTCGACCACGGAGCCCAGACGTACGCCCTCGGCATTGATGACCGGGTTGGCCACCAGCCCGAAGGTGCGCCCACCCAGCTTCACCGTGGCGCGATGCTCGCCGGACAGCCGCCCGAGCAGGTTGCGCTGATGTGCCGGGTTCTTGTGGAAGAGGTCGAAATTGCTTCCCACCAGGCCGTCGACCTGGAAGGCAGGGAGCTCCTTGCGGATGTCGCGCTCGGCATTACGCAGCATCTTCAGCACGGCTTCGTTGCAGTAGACGATCTGCCCGTCGGTATCGGCCAGCATGACGTTGGTGTTGGCCTTGTCGAGGGCATTGCGCACGCGCAGATTGCTCTCCGCCACGGCCTTGTCGGCCGAGATCTTGGCGAGCAGGTTGGACTGCATGCCGTTGAGGGCGCCGGCGATATCGCCGAAGGCATCTCGGGACGTGACCACCAGCGGCTCGTCGAGCTTGCCCTGGGACATGCGGCCGACGCCGGCCTCGATCTGGCCGATGGCCTGGAGCATGGCCCGACGCAAACCGACGAAGAGATAACCGACCACCAGGAGGCTGACGGCGATCACGCCGATTGCCAGGGCGCGGGCACGCTCGAGACGGGCGAGGCGTTCGGCGAGACGCTGATCGAACTCCCTGGCGGACAGGTCGAACAGGCCGTAGGCGCCATCGACGGCCTTGGTGGCGACCTCGAAGTAATGCGTGGGCGCCAGCGTGATCTCGGTGGCATTCAGCAGCCCGGTCTGCAGCAGCCCGAGGTAATCCTTGAGGTTGCCATCCAGCGTCTTGCCGGCACCGGCCAGGCTGGCCCGCAGGGTGGCGTCCTGGCTGCCGGCCTTGCTCAGCGCGGCTTCGATCGCCGCCCGGCCGTCCTGCATGCGGCGCAGCGCCACCGTCATCTCGACACGCTCGGCATCGGTCTGCTTCTGGCGCATCGCCTGCCCTGTGCCGAGGGCACGCGCTCGACCGGCATCTTCGGCCAACGCCGGGAGGCGGACCACGAAGACATCCATGAGGTAGAAGGTTTCCAGCTCCGGGTCCAGCGTCGCGTTGGTTCGGTCGGCAGTACTGGTGATGAAATCCCGCACCCGCTCGATGTAGGCGGTGTGCAGGCGGAAGCTTTCCTCGGCGCCAAGGGTCACGGCCTTGGCCTGCACGTCGGTCCAGTCCTGGCGCAGGCTCTTCCATTCCTGTGCGGTTCCGAGCGCCGCACCATACTGTGCGTCGACGGCATCGCCGTCCTTCAGGGCGGCAGCCACCTTGGCCTGGAGTTCGGACATCCGCCCGGCCAGCGCGCTGTTGCCACCGATGATGGTCTGGGAGACGCCCCGATGGGCCTGCACCGCCTGCATCAGCTGCCGGGCGGGCATCACCAGCGGAACGGTCTGGGTTTCCTTGCGGGTGAAGTTGATCTCACCGTCGATGCGCTCGTTCAGCATGTAGGCCAGGACGATCACCGGGACCATCGCGATCACGCCCAGCAGCGCCATCTTGCCCTGCACGGATAGCCGGTTCATCACACTCACGGCTGGGGAGAGGATTCCACTCATGACTAGTCTCTTTCGGCTTCGGATTGGCGTGGCCGCTGCGGATGGCCGGCGGGCTTACTGGGCCGCTTCGTCGACCAGCGCCATCTCGCTGGACAACATGAGGCGTTCGATGTCGACGACGATCAACATGCGCTCGCCGAGGGCCCCGAGGCCCATGATGTAGGCCGTATCCACGGACGAGGCAAAGTCCGGCGCGGGCCGGATCTGCTCGGGCTTGAGGGAGATGACGTCGGACACCGCATCGACGACCATCCCGACGACCCGGCCACCGATGTTGAGGATGATGACCACGGTGAACGGGGTGTATTCGGCGACCCCGACCGAGAACTTGATGCGCAGATCGACGATGGGCACGATCGTGCCCCGCAGGTTGATGACACCCTTGATGAAGCTCGGCGCATTGGCGATGGTCGTCACCGCATCGTAGCCGCGGATCTCCTGGACCTTCAGGATGTCGATGGCGTACTCCTCCGCACCCAGGGTGAAGGTCAGAAGCTCCTGGGCAAAGCCGGACTCTTCCGACTCGAGGGCTGCGGTGGTCTGGGCGGCCTGCAACATGGTGAGAGACTCCTCGTTGGGGATGCTCTTTTTACGGCAGTGAGATCCCTTTCTGAAGGCACCGTGCTCAAGCAAAAGGCCACCCGGAGGTGGCCTTCTTGATCTGTGGCAAGCGCGCCGAGGGCGTCAGGCCGCC
>JAKLLM010000381.1 GCA_023150125.1 Zoogloea sp. | reverse complement strand
ACCATGACCGCCCGGCCTCGCCAGTAGGGGTGGGCGTTCCAGGACAGTTTGCGGGCCGCGAGCAGCCCGGACAGCTCGTCGCCCTGGCGGGGGCCGAGCAGGTCGGCGGGGGTTGGAGGCGTTGCCGCGGCATCGGCGCCCCCCATCAGGTCGCCGGGCAGGCCGTTGTCACCCTGCGCCGGGCTGCCGGCTGTGCTGCCCGCCGCCGGCAGGCCCATCAGCTGGGGCCGTCCGTTGAACCAGATGTCGTGGATCTTGAGCGTGGGGTGGCCGGCCTTGAGGAGCTCGATGATCCCGACGATGTGGTCGTTGTCGATGTGGGTGACGACCAGCAGCTCGATCTCCAGCGTCTCCGTGCCCCGCTGGTGGCGCAGGCCCTCAAGGCGGTTCCACAGCACCGTGGCGGTTTCGCCCAGGCCGCCGTCGATGACGACGAGCCGGCTGGCCCCGGCGGGGCCGTATTCGAGCAGGAGGCAGTCGCCGCAGCGGGCGGGCAGCATTTCGAGGCGGAACATCATTGACCTCCGAGCAGCCAGTCGCCATCGCCGAAGCCGACGATGGAGAGGATGCCGAGATGGCCTTCGCGCAGCAGCTGGCGCCGTATCAGGGGCAGCAGTTCGCCGAAGGTGGTGGGGCTGGGGCTGGCGAGCCGGTGGGCGAGGAGCGTGGCGATGCTGCGGGCGATCGGCACCGCGTCGCCGCCGCGGATGGGAGCGATCGGGGCGAGGACGATGCTCACGCCGGCGTCGCGGAAGCGCTCGGGGTAGGGCTGGAAGTCTTCGCTGACGCCTGCCGCCGAGCAGCCCAGCAGGAGCAGCAGCTGCGGCTGCCCGTTGGCGCCGCTGATGTCCCGGACGATCTCCTGCCGGCCGAGGCGCTGCAGCTCGCCGATCTCGAGGATCAGGGTATTGCGGTAGACGTCGGTGTGGGCGAGCAGCACCAGCAGCTCCGGGTGGCTCGCCGCATGTTGCCGCCAGGTTTTCCAGTCGGGTGCGTCGAGCACCGTGGTGGCCAGCGTGCCGAGATCGGCGAGCAGCGCGCTGCGTTCGGCGGCCTGCTCGGCGGGGGTGGTCTTGTAGGCGAAGGTGCGCGCGCTCGCGCCGAACAGCAGGCGGTCCACGTGGCCATAGGGCCGCTTGCTGGGCACGCAGGCGGCTTGGTCGGCAATCGGCGGGCTCTGCGTGCCGCAGCGCTCGATCGTCTTGCTGAAGCCCCAGAAGCGAAGCGGGCACACATGCCCCTTGTCGGCCTGGTGGGGGCAGGGTTCTACGGCCTCGCTCCCCGCCACGGGCTGGCAGCAGCGGCCGTGCGCCAGGGCGCCGAGCAGGCTGGGGCAGGGCACCGCGTCGGTGCTGGGCGGCGGGCCGTCGTAAACGTATTCGAGCGGCAGGAACTTGTGGGTGGTGGGAACGAGCTGGATGCGTTCCCAGTCGTCGACGCCGTTGCCGCATTTCTGGCGCAGGTGCTGCGCAAGCAGGGAGCCGTTGGCGGCCAGGGCGTAGAGGGTGTCGCCAAAGGCGGCCTGTTCGAGGAGGCCCTGGGAGAAGTCCCACAGGATGGCGGCGTCCTTGAGCGCCTTGGTGATGAGGCCGATCGGCTCTTCGAGGCTGTCGAGGTCGACGGGTGTCGTGGTGTCGTCGCGCTGGATCGCCAGGTGGAGGTGGCCACCGAGCTCGCTCACCTGGATCGCCACGTCGTAGGCCTGGCGTTCGTCGAGGTCGTCGTCCCGGGGGTGGATCACGCCTTCGGTCCGGAGCTTCAGCGCGCCGCCGGCGGTGGCGTCGGCCGCCACGTCGATGGAGACCAGCGAGCTCTGCAGCACCCGGTTGTTGTGGAGGATAGCGATGCGCCCGTCGCAGCGCTCGGCGCCGGGCAGCGGAAAGACCGCAAAGCAGGCGGCGGTGCTGTCGCCGACCGGCGGCAGGAGGATGGGCAGCGACGCCAGGGCGACCTGGGGCGCGCCGTCGTCGGCTGCGGCCGCGGCGGGGAGGCCCGACGCCCAGGCGGTGAAGTCTGCCTGCCGGGTGATGTCGAGCGCTGCCGCCGATGCGCTGAAGCCCGGCCAGCGATGGGGGTAGGGCGCGAGGCTCACGCCGGTCATCTCGAGCTGGACGGTGAGCGCGACCTCGCCGTGCTCGAAGCTCAGCAGATTGTCCGGGAAGGGTGCGTCGTCGCGGGGCAGCAGCGAGGGGCCGATGCCGGCCGCGAGCAGGTTCCAGCAGGCCGGCGCGAGGGCCTGGGTCGGGGCGCTGCTGCCCTGGCCGGCCCACAGCCGGGCCTGGATCCAGCGGGGCTCGCGGGCGGCGGCGTTGTCGTCGTGCTGCTGGGCGAGGTCTTCCACCGCGCGCACACCGTCGTGGGTCTCGGACATGAAGCGCCGGGAGCGGAAGCTGCGGGCCATCCCGGCCAGCTCGGTGCTCGCGAGGCGCAGTTCTTCGCGTGCCTGCAGGGCTTCTTCGAGGCGGTCCTGGTGGGTGGCGATGGCCATGATCCGGCAGCCGTCGAGGGCGCCGGCGCTGCCTGTCACCCGGGGCGCCGGCAGGCCGCCGTGGCGGCTCGCGCTGCTGACCGCGGCATGGATGCTCAGGTCGTGGGAGGCATGGAAGACGAGGTTCACGAACCATTCTTCCAGCTGCGCCGGCCCCGGGATGCCCGGCTGCACGGCGATGCCCGCGGCGTGGAGCAGATCGAGCAGCGGGCGCCAGTCGGGCCCCGGCGTGGCGGC
>JAKLLM010000380.1 GCA_023150125.1 Zoogloea sp. | reverse complement strand
GTGGTGGTGCTCGGCAAGGTCGCGCGGGCCCTCAACCAGCCCGTCGCCAACCTGTTCTCCGAGCATGAGCTGTTGTCGGGCGATCTCGCCCTGATCGTCGAATTCCTGCGCCAGCAGCCGGCGGCTCAGCTCACCGACATCCGCGAGAAGCTGTTCTCCGAGTTCCAGCCGGCGGCCTCGGCCCGTGCCCAGCGCATCGCCCTCATCGGCCTGCGTGGCGCCGGCAAGAGCACCGTCGGCAAGGCCCTGGCGGCCCGCCTCGGGCGGCCCTTCATCGAGCTAAACGAACAGATCGAGCGCGAAGCCGGCCTCAGCGTTCAGGAGATCATCACCCTCTACGGCCAGGCCGGCTACCGCAAGCTCGAGAAGCGCTGCCTCGAAGAGCTGGCTGTCTCCCAGCCCGAGGTGGTGCTCGCCACCGGCGGCGGCATCGTCGTCGAGCCGCAGACCTACCAGCTGCTGCTGGGCGCCTTCTACACCGTGTGGCTGCGCGCCGACCCGGAGGTGCACTTCCGCCGCGTGATGGAACAGCACGACGCCCGCATCGCCACCCCCAGCCACTACCGCGAGGCGATGGAGAACATCCGCAACACCCTGGCCGCCCGCGAACACCTCGGCCAGATGGCCGCCCTGGCCATCGACACCACGCCGCTGACGGTGGATGAGGTGGTGGAGAAGATCGTGGAGGGGGCGGGAGGCAGTCAGGGCGGCGGAGCGTGATCCGGGCGATGTGTCCGCGATGTGTCCAATCTCGCGCTGCAGGGGGGCAGGGTTGGAGCGGACCGGTTTCGGGGCCACGCCAACCCGTCGGGCTCGGGCTTGAAGCGTTTCAGGCTTGAGCTGAACCCGTTCAACTCAAACATGAATTTTTTCAGCCCGGACATGAACTTGCCGGGGTTTTATGTGAATCGCTTCAGGCGCGACTTGAAGTCGCGTCGCTCCGACCCATCAAGCGGCCTGCCCCGGCACCTGAGAGGCGCGACGCCCGCGCAGGTGGCCCCCCGCTAGGACCACCGGGCGCGTCCTGCGGGCCTTATCGGCTTGAAAACAGCCTCCTGTCCCACTCCACGCGTTCGGCCGTCGATAGCGTGATGCGTGCTGCCTGGGGGTGGATGGGGTTCACCAGCGCGTTCCATTCCAGCCGGGCCACCACCGAGGGCACGAGCAGGATCGCGCTGCGCATCTCGCTCAGCCACGCATCGCCGAAGCGCCTTGCCGCGGCGGTGCTTGCGGCATCCCAGGCCGCTGGCAGCGATGCGGCATCGTGCCGCTCGACTGATACGTCTTCGGGCGCGTCGGCGATTACGTAGCGGTGTGTCGTCGGCACCCGGCCGATGTTGGCGTGGGCAAGGATTTCGAGCATCGCGCCGCCGTAGCTCAGTGAGGCGTAGATGAGCGGGCGCCCGGGGCTGTTCCAGCGGCCACCGACCAGGGCTGCGCCGCTGCCGTCCCACAGCGGGTGCCGCTCGTCGCCGATCCGGTACAGCAGCATCAGGCGGCGATGCCGTGGAACAGCCGCCACAGCAGCTCTTCGACGCGGCGGGCGCCAAGCTCGGTGAGGGAGACATCCAGCGGGCTGCGCCCCCGCAGCAGCGCGTGGGGTGTCGTCAGGAAGGCCCGCGCATCCTCGTCGGAGTTCCAGACATAGGCGGCCGTGGCAAAGATGCGGGCCAGGCGCTCGGCCCGCTCCGACTCTTCCGCAGAAAGCTTGTCCCGGCGCCGCTTGTAGGTTGCCTCGGGGACGATGCGATACAGCAGCTGCCGGCGTTCCTCGGCGCTCACGCAGATGTGGTCGACGCTGGCCTTGAGGGCGCCTTTGGGGAGCCCCCGCGCAACCATCTCGTCGAGCTCGGCGAAGGAGTGGGGGGCAGGCGCCAGGGCCATGACCGCAGCGATCTTTTCCGGGCTGACAAGCACCATGATGGCGGCTCCGTAAGAATCATTTGATCCTTCATTCTGGATCAAATGATTCCGAAAAACAAACTGCAGGGCCAAGCCCACCGGGCACAGCCGCTCGTGCCATCGCCCGGGCGGCTGTGCGGGTTACCGGATGAGGTGCTTCAGAACGCCTCGTCCTCCAGCGCCAGCAGCGCGCTGTTGTCGGCCTGCACCGTCACCAGCAGCCCGGCGCTCCGGGGCAGGATGTGGTCGGCGTAGAAGCGGGCGGAGGCCAGCTTGTGGCGGTAGAAGGGGTCGCTGCTGCCGGCGGCGATGGCCTGGCTGGCGAGGTGGGCGGCCTTGCCCATCAGCCAGCCGCCGACCACGGTGGCCAGCAGCTTGAGGTAGGGCTCGGCCACCACCAGGGCGGCGGCGGGGTGCTGGCCCATCTTCTCCAGCAGCGCGCCGGTGGCGGCCTGCAGGTGGTCGAGGCTCTCGCCGAGGTGGGCGGCGATGGCCTGGAGCTGCGGGTTGCAGGCGCCGGCCAGCCGGCTGCGGTCGGCGCGCATCTCGTCGACCAGCGCGGCGAGCACCTGGCCGCCGTCGCGGGCGATCTTGCGGCCGGCGAGGTCGGCGGCCTGGATGGCGGTGGTGCCCTCGTAGATCGGGGTGATGCGGGCGTCGCGCATGTATTGCGAGATGCCGGTCTCCTCGACGAAGCCCATGCCGCCGAAGATCTGGATCGCCATCGAGGTGAGCTCCACCGAGCTCTCGGTGCTCCAGCCCTTCAGCACCGGGGTCAGCAACTCGACGCGGCGGTGGGCGACGTCGCGGGCGGCGGCGTCGGGCGACTG
>JAKLLM010000379.1 GCA_023150125.1 Zoogloea sp. | reverse complement strand
CCTGCGGGGCTACAAGATCACCTTCGGGCCGATGCTGGTGCACACCTTCTGCTTCTGGGGCATCGGCCTGGCGGGCGGTTACGGGCTCGCCTTCCATGGCCTGGGGGCGCTGCCACCCCAGGGCGTCGCCGGCTTCTGGCAGGCCGCGGTGGCGAGCAACGTGGTGGCTTCGGTGCTGTTTGCCGCCTACCTGCAGGTGGTGTCGCGGGCGACGGCCGAGCCAGCCCCTTAGGCCAGCCAGGCCTCGCGGAGGGTGATTGCCGTGGGGCCGGCGTCCGGGTCGACGGCCAGCCTGGCCGTGTCGGCGACGGGCGCGCGAAGCTCGACTTCGAAGCGCATCAGCTCGTCACGCCGGAAAACGTGGATCTCGGCGCTGTCGCCGGCCAGCCGGCGGGCCAGCAGCTTGTCGAAGCTGCCGGCGGTGGCCTTGAGGCCATCCACCGCCACCAGCACGTCCCCCGCCGACAGCCCTGCCGCCTGGCCTGTGCCGCCGTCGAAGACGTTGGCGATCTTGAGGGTCTCGCCTTCTGCCTCCGTGCGCACGCCGATGCCGGGTGCCGGGCTGGCCGGCTCCCACACGAGCTTGAGGCCGACGCGGCGCAGCGCCTGCTCGAGGGGCAGCTCGGCGGTGCCTTCGACCAGCTCCCGCAGCCAGCCCGCCAGCGCGTCGCCGCCGAGCTCGGCAGCCAGCGTGAAGATGCCGTCTTCCGCCACGCCGATGCCGGTCTGCCCGTGGCGCTGCCACAGGGCCTGCATCAGGGTGTCGAGGCTCTTGGCGCCGTGGCTGTCGGCGCGCAGGCGCAGGTCGAGGAGCAGCGCCACCAGCGCACCCTTGGTGTAATAGCTGACGATCGCGTTGGGGCTGTTCTCGTCCTGGCGGTAATACTTGGTCCATGCCTCGAAGGACGATTCGGCGACGCTTTGTTTACGCCGGCCGCTGCCCTTGTGCACCTGGGTGATCGTCTTGGCCAGGAGCTTGAGGTAGTCGTCGAGGGCGATGCGCTGGCTGCGCACCAGCATCAGGTCGTCGTAGTACGAGGTGAAGCCCTCGAAGGCCCACAGCAGGCGGGTGTAGCTCTCCTCGGCCAGGCGGTAGGGCACGAAGGCGGCCGGCTTGATGCGCTTGACGTTCCAGGTGTGGAAGTACTCGTGGCTGCACAGGCCGAGGAACTGGCGGTAGCCGTCGGTGGTTTCGTCCATGCCCACATAAGGCAGGTCGGCGCGGCTGCACAGCAGCGCGGTGGATGCGCGGTGCTCAAGGCCGCCGTAGCCGTCGCCGACGGCCGTGGTGAGGAAGACATAGCGGTCCATCGGCGCCGGCTCGCCGAAGAGGCGGATCTGCCGCTCGCAGATCGGTTTGAGGTCGGCCAGCAGGCGGTCCATATCGCAGTCGTGGCGGCCGGTGATGGCCACCGCGTGGGGCACGCCGCAGGCGTCGAACTCGCCCAGGGTGAAGCTGCCCATCTCCACGGGGTGGTCGATCAGCTCGTCGTAGTTCTCGGCCCGGTACAGGCCGAAGCCGTAGCGCTCGGCGGCGCCCTTCTCGCCAGTGGCTTCCGGCAAGCTGGTGGCAACGCGCCAGCCGGCGTCTTCCAGGCCCTTCGGCGGGAGGATGTTCACCCGATGGGGCTGGCCTTCGTGGCCGTGGGCGGCCAGAAAGACGCTGGTGCCGTTGAAGAAGCCGTGGGTCTGGTCGAGGTGGGCGCTGCGCACCGAGAGATCCCAGGCGTAAACGGTGTAGCGCAGGGTCACCGGGCCTTTAGTGCCCGCCGGCAGCTGCCAGCTGTGCTTGTCGAGTTTGGTGGCCGGGATGGCCCTGCCCCCCGCCTCGGCCGACAGGCTGACGATGTTGCGGGCGAACTCGCGGATCATGTAGCTGCCGGGAATCCACGCCGGCAGGCTGAACACCTGCCCGGCAGGGTCGGGCTCGGCGAGCTTCAGGCTGACTTCGAACAGGTGCGCGGCCGGCTGCACGGCCTGGATCGTGTAGAGGACGGGAGTGGGCATGACAATGGCCGAAAATGGGAGGGACAGATGGGGGCACGCCGTGGCGAATGAACGGCGAGCCCGGATTTTACCTGTGCCTCGCCAAGCCGCGGCTGCCTCATTTTTGTGCAGTGCGATAAAAGCCTTACGCTTGAAGGCTTTGCCGGTTACTCCCACAGTTTTTCCACACCCTTGCCCACGTTCGCTGGGGAGAAATCGGGGGTGGCACCACCCTGGAGTGCACTGCACCATTTTGAGGCGGCGAGCTGTTGTTGTTGAAAATCAGTCTGTTATCTCTTCCGTCAACAGCTTATCCACAGTTTATCCCCGGTTCTGTGTGCATAGTTAAAAACTATTCGCTGCGCGGTTTGGAGAGCATTGCTCTATTTTTAGGCAGTGGCAAAAAACCCTTTTGTGTCCGTTACATGACAGTGCCCCGCACAGCTTTTCCACAGCCTTGCCCACGCCGGATGTGGGTTGTTGGGGGCTTGTGCACAGCTCAGGGGATGAAGGGAAGTTCGATCAGATCGCTGCGCGCCGCGCCGGCCGTCATCTGGCGGCAAAGGGCGATGAATTCGCGCATGCCGGCGGTGACGTGCTTGCGCCGGTGGGTGACGAACTGGAACTGCCGCCGCAGGTCGAGCTCGGGCGTTTCGACGGGTTTCAGGCTGCCCCGGCGGAAGGCCTCGCGCAGTGCCAGCCGGGAAATGCAGCCGACACCGAGGCCGCTTTCGACGGCGCGCTTGATGGCTTCG
>JAKLLM010000378.1 GCA_023150125.1 Zoogloea sp. | reverse complement strand
CTTGAGAGCCCGGCGCGCGCCTTGGCCCTGGGCGCGTCTCTTACTGCTTGCGCGACAGGTGGGTGATGGCCCGGGTGAGGCCGTCGAGGCTGAGCGGGAACATCCGCTCGCCCAATATCTTGCGTATCAGCCCGATCGACTGGCGGTAGTCCCAGCTGCGCTCGGGCTCGGGGTTGAGCCAGGCCAGCGACGGGTAGGCGTCGCCCAGCCGCCGCAGCCACACGGCGCCGGCCTCGCTGTTGCTGTACTCGATGGAGCCGTTGGGCTGCATGATCTCGTAGGGGCTCATCGTGGCATCGCCGACGAAGATCAGCTTGTAGTCGGGCCCGTACTTGTGGATCACGTCCAGCGTCGGTGTGCGCTCGGAGTGGCGGCGGTAGCTGTCGCGCCACACGTGGTCGTACACGCAGTTGTGGAAGTAGAAGTACTCCAGGTGCTTGAACTCGGCCCGGCAGGCCGAGAAGAGCTCTTCGCACACCTTGATGTGGTCGTCCATCGAGCCGCCCACGTCGAAGAAGATCAGCACCTTGACGGCATTGTGGCGCTCGGGGCGCATCATCAGGTCGAGCCAGCCGGCGTTGCGGGCGGTGGCGGCGATGGTGCCGTCGAGGTCGAGCTCGTCCGGTGCCCCTTGGCGCGCAAAGCGGCGCAGCCGGCGCAGGGCCACCTTGATGTTGCGAGTACCGAGCTCGACGGAATCATCCAGGTTGCGGTATTCGCGCTGGTCCCACACCTTGACGGCCGTGCGGTTGCCCGCCGATTCGCCGCCCACGCGGATGCCTTCCGGGTGGTAGCCGCTGTTGCCGAAGGGCGAGCTGCCGCCGGTGCCGACCCACTTGCTGCCACCCTCGTGGCGGCCCTTCTGTTCGGCGAGGCGCTTCTTGAACTCCTCCATCAGCTTGTCCCAGCCGAGCTTTTCCAGCTTGGCCCGCTCCTCGGGGCTGAGGTGCTTCTGCATCATCGCCTTCAGCCACTCGGCCGGCAGGTCCACCTCCAGCCCGGGGATCTGCTGGATGCCCTTGAAGTACTCGCCGAAGGCCTGGTCGAAGCGGTCGAACAGGGATTCGTCCTTGACCAGCGTGCTGCGGCTGAGGAAGTAGAAGTCTTCCATGCTGTGCCCGCCGAGGCTGGCCTGCAGGGCCTCGAGCAGGGTCAGGAACTCTTTGGTGGACACCGGCAGCTTGCGGGCCTTGAGGTGCAGGAAGAAGTCGATGAGCATGGCCGGCGGGGCTTCAGCGGTTGCGCTGGGCCATGAACACCAGCCGCTCGAAGAGGTGCATGTCCTGCTCGTTCTTGAGCAGCGCGCCGTGCAGCGGCGGGATGCTGGCCTTCTGGTCGGGTGAGCGCAGCGCCTCGACCGGGATCTCCTCGGCCACCAGCAGCTTGAGCCAGTCGATGAGCTCGGAGGTGGACGGCTTCTTCTTGAGGCCGGGGACTTCGCGCAGCCCGAAGAAGACCTCCAGCGCCTCCTTGAGCAGCGCCTGCTTGATGCCCGGGAAGTGCACATCGACGATACGCTGCATCGTGTCCCGGTCGGGGAACTTGATGTAATGGAAGAAGCAGCGGCGCAGGAAGGCGTCGGGCAGCTCTTTTTCGTTGTTGGAGGTGATGAAGACGATCGGCCGGTGGCGCGCCCTGATGGTCTCCCGCGTTTCGTACACATGGAACTCCATGCGGTCGAGCTCACGCAGCAGGTCGTTGGGGAACTCGATGTCGGCCTTGTCGATCTCGTCGATCAGCACCACGGTGGGCTGCTCGGCCTCGAAGGCCTGCCACAGCGTGCCCTTGACGATGTAGTTGCCGATGTCTTTCACCTTGTCGTCGCCGAGCTGGGAGTCGCGCAGGCGCGACACCGCGTCGTATTCATAAAGCCCCTGCTGGGCCTTGGTGGTGGACTTGATGTGCCACTGCAGGAGCGGCATGCCCAGGGCCGCGGCGACCTCCTCGGCGAGCATGGTCTTGCCGGTGCCCGGCTCGCCCTTGATGAGCAGCGGCCGTTGCAGGCGGATGGCGGCATTCACCGCCAGCATCAGGTCGGGGGTGGCGACGTAGTTGTCTGAACCTTCGAAACGCATGGGTAATGTCCTTGGCGGGGTCTGGGCGGATTATAGCGAGGCCGCCGCCGACTGGCGGAACAGGCGCGCGGCGGCGGTGATCGTGGTGGCGTGGATGTCCACCGTGTCGTCGATGTCGCGGGCGTAGCCGCCGGCCATCGCAATGGCCACCGGCAGGCCGCGGCGGCGGCATTCGCCGAGCACCAGCTCGTCCCGCGCGGCGAGGCCTGCCTTGCTGAGCTTGAGGCGGCCCAGGCGGTCGCCCGCGAAGGGGTCGGCGCCGGCCAGGTAGATCACCAGCTGCGGCGCGGCGCGGGCGAAGACGGCGGGCAGCGCGGAGTCGAGGGCATCCAGGTAGCCCGTGTCGCCGGTGTCGTCGGGCAGCTCCACGTCGAGGTCGCTGGTTTCCTTCTCGAAGGGGAAGTTGCGGGCGCCGTGGAGGCTGAAGGTGAAGCACTCGGGCTGGCGGGCGAGGATGGCGGCGGTGCCGTTGCCCTGGTGCACGTCGCAGTCGATGATCGCGATGCGCGCCGCGCGGCCCTCGGCGCGCATCGCCAGCGCGGCGATGGCCGCGTCGTTGAAGACGCAGAAGCCCTCGCCCCTATCGCGAAAGGCGTGGTGGGTGCCGCCGGCCAGATTGGCGGCGCAACCGTCGTCGAGCGCGGCCCGGCAGGCGGCGAGGGTGGC
>JAKLLM010000377.1 GCA_023150125.1 Zoogloea sp. | reverse complement strand
GCTGGGCCAGCTACCTGCGTGACCCGCGCAGCGTCGACCCGGCGGCGCTGCAGTTCAACACCCGCAAGTCCATCGACCAGCAGCAGGGCGGCCTCAACTACGTGCATCGCTTCGGCGACCAGCGGGTGGAGGTGTCGGCCTACGCCGGCAAGCGGGCGGTGACCCAGTACCAGTCGATCCCCGTCGGGGTGCAGGGCAACGCCCGCCACTCGGGCGGCGTGATCGACTTCGACCGCGACTACATGGGCGTCAACGCGCGCTGGATCGGCCGCTTCGCGGTGGCCGGCGGGGCGCTGACGACAACCGTCGGCGTCGACTACGAGGAATCCGAGGACGACCGCCGGGGCTACGAGAACTACGTCGGCAGCTCCCTGGGCGTGAAGGGCCGCCTGCGCCGCGCCGAGACTGACAAGGTGAGCAGCTTCGACCAATACGCCCAGGCCGAGTGGGCGTCCGGCAACTGGGTGGTGAATGGCGGCCTGCGTCACAGCCGAGTGGCCTTCAAGGTCGACGACCGCTACATCAGCGGCGTGAACGGCGACGACAGCGGCAGCCGCAACTACGAGAAGACGACCCCCTCGGTGGGCGTGCTGTACCGCCTCACGCCGGTGGTCAACCTCTACGCCAGCGCCGCCCGCGGCTTCGAGACGCCGACCCTCAACGAGCTGTTCTACTCGGGCAGCGGCGGGGCCTTCAACTTCGGCCTCGACGCGGCCACCAGCACCCACTACGAGGCTGGCCTGAAGGCCTGGGTGGGCAACGACAGCCGGCTCGACGTGGCGCTGTTCGAGATCCGCACGGACAAGGAGCTGGTGGTGGACACCGCCCTCGGCGGGCGCACCAGCTACAAGAACGCCGGCCAGACCACCCGCCAGGGCGTCGAGGTGGCGCTGGACAGCCGCTGGGCCCACAACCTCAGCAGCCGCCTGGCCTACACCTACCTCGATGCCCGCTACGACGAGGCCTTCTCCACGCGCATCTACAACCCTGCCACCAGCAGCGTGCAGAGCGTCACCGTGGCGCCGGGCCGCCGCCTGCCCGGCGTGGCTGCCCACAGCCTGTTCGGCGAGCTGGTGTGGCGCCACCCGGGCAGCGGCTTCCATGCGGCGGTGGAGGGCGTGGCGCGCAGCGAGGTGTTCGTGGAGGACAGCAACACCCTGCAGTCGGCCCCGGGCTACGTGGCTGCCAACCTGCGGGCCGGCGTCGAGAAGCGCATGGGGCCGCTGCGCATGAACGGCTTCGTGCGGGTGGATAACCTCTTCGACCGCCAGTACGTGGGCTCGGTGATCGTCGGCGATACCAACGGCCGCTTCTACGAAGGCGCGCCGGGACGCAACTGGCTGGCCGGGGTGAGTGCGCGGTACAGCTTCTGAGCACGGCAGGGGGCGCTGCCGCCCCCTGTCTGTCAGACCTGCGATCCGCCCAGGGCCGGGGCGTGATCGCAGGCGTAGGTTTCCAGCGAGCGTGGCGGCTCGCCCGTCAGGGTTTCGACATCGGGGCTGAGCACCGCGGTCCACCCTTCCCGAACCGGGTGGAAGATGGACGCCAGGAAGGCGCCGTAATCCTGCGCCACGCCGGCCCCGGTGAGGGCTGCGATGAAGGCCGCGTCATCGATGGCCTGGTATTCAACCGGTTTGCCGAGCACCCGGGAGAGCAGCGCGGCGGCCTCGGCGTAGCCGAGCGCTTCCGGCCCGGTGAGGTTGAAGGCGCGTCCGTCGAAGCGCGCCGAGCCAAGCGCGGCGGCGGCGCTGGCGGCGATGTCACGCACGTCGATGAAGCTCGACTTTCCGCCGGCAGCCGGCAGCGCGATGCTGCCGTGGTCGATCCCGGCCTTCCAGAAGGTATGGAAATTGTCTGCGAACCAGTTGGGGCGCAGGATCACATGCGGCGTGCCCGATTTCTCCAGCGCGATCTCGACCTTCCGGTAGGGGATGGCGTCGTCGGCATCCACACCCAGTACGCTCTGCAACACCACCTTCACGCGGCGTGCGGCCGCGGCCTCGATCACCGGCAGCAACAGCGCGCAGACATTCACGTAGCCGGTGGGCAGCATGACGTAGGCGCGGTCAACGCCGTCGAAGGCGGCGGCAAAGGTTTCCGGCCGGGTGTAGTCGAACACCACGCCTTCTGCGCCCGCCACCGCCTTGCCGGAGCGCGATGCGGCCTTGACCTGTTCACCTCTGGCCAGCAGCAGCGGTACGAGGGCTTGCCCGACATTGCCGTTTGCGCCGAGGACGAGAATCTTGTTGCTCATGATGATGACTCCTTATTGGGTATATAAAAGAAACCAGGTGTGCCAATTTAACCAGGGATAAAATCGGGCACAAGAAGGCACTTTTTCCAAACCAGGTTTCCTGGCGGTAAGCACCGCCCCCATCGCGAAAGGGCTGACAGCGTGGAATACGCTTACAACATCTATGATGAACGCTGCCCGACTCGGCAGGTTCTGGACCGTCTCGCCGACAAGTGGGCGCTGCTGATCCTGGACCGCCTGAGGAGCGGGCCCGTGCGTTTCAACCAGCTGCGCCGCGACATCCAGGGCATCTCGCAAAAGGTGCTGTCGCAGACCCTGAAGAAGCTCGAACGCGACGGCCTGGTGTCGCGCAAGGCCTTCGCCACCGTACCGGTGACGGTGGAGTACGCGCTCACACCCCTGGGTGTGTCGCTGATAGAGACCGTGTCCACCCTTGCCCATTGGGCGGAGCGCCACATGGATGCGGTGCTCGCGGCGCAGCAGAGCTACG
>JAKLLM010000376.1 GCA_023150125.1 Zoogloea sp. | reverse complement strand
GCCGAGCTCCTTCTCGTCCTCGGAGAGGGTCGCGTAGCTCGAGGCCAGCGGCTGGAGCACCAGGTCGAGCACCTCGAGGCCGCAGCGGCGCACGCACTTGACGATGTTCTGGGCCGCCGACACCGCACCGGTGACGATGTGCACCTTCACCTCGAGGCGCACGCCGCTCATGCCGATCGGCTCGCGCACGCCGTCCTGGCCGTCGATGACGAACTCCTGGGTCAGGATGTGCAGGATCTGCTGGTCGGCAGGCAGCGGCATCGCCCGGGCGGTCTCGATGACCCGCTCCACGTCGAGGGGCGAGACTTCCTTGTCCTTGATCGCCACCATCCCGTTGGAGTTGAAGCTGCGGATGTGGCTGCCGGCGATGCCGGTGTACACGTCGCGGATCTTGCACTCGGCCATCAGCTCGACTTCCTGGATGACCCGGCTGATCGCATCCACGGTGGCCTCGATATTGACGACGACCCCCTTCTTGAGGCCCGACGAGGGCTGCGAGCCCAGGCCGACCACCTCCATGCGCCCGTCCGGCTTGAGCTCGGCGACCACGCAGGTGATCTTGGAGGTGCCGATGTCGAGGCCGACGATCAGTTCCTTGTATTCTTTACTCATCGCTTACCTTTTTTGTCTTGCTTGTCCGCCTGCCCCTCGGGGACGATGGGGCGGAGGGCAAATCCACTGGGATAGCGGAGATCCACCACCGCCACATTCATGTTCAGCTCGGAGCGGGCCTTCGGGTAGTGGCGCACGAAGCGCGCCAGCCGCTCGTCGATGGGGGCCTTCACCTGGTCGTGGCCCAGCTCGATGGTCAGGCCGTCCTCGAGCTTGAGCTGCCAGGCCTCCCGGGCCGACAGCGAGACACCCACCAGCTGCTTGCCCAGCGGGCCGAGCTTGCCGGCGAACTCGTCGAACTTGGCCAGCAGCACGCTGGAGGAGCCCTCGGGGCCGCTGAAGACCGGCATCTTGGCGTTGCTGGCGGCGCTGAAGACCTCGCCGTAGCGGTTCACCAGGGCCACGTGCTCCTCGAGGCGCACCTCGACGCCACCCGGCCAGCGCCGGCGCACGTCGGCGCGGCGCACCCAGGGCCGCTTCTCGAAGGAGGCACGGACATCGTCGAGGTCCACGGTGAAGAAATTTCCGCGCAGCGACGAGCGCGCCACGTACTCGAGCTGGGCGTTGGTCACCTGGGCCAGCGGCGTCATCACCACCACCTCCCGCAGCGGGAAGGCCGGCAGGCGCGACAGGGCCGCCACCGCGGCATAGCCGAGGCCCGCGGCGCCGACGACCATCAGCACGTCGGAAATCAGGTTGAGCAGCTGCGGCCTGTCCCACAGGCCGTTGCCCTCCACCGCCCGCGCCGGACGCGCGGTGCGCGCGCGCTTCCCCTGGCCAGGCTTGGCGCCGGGCTCGGGCGGAACGTTGGAGGTGTTGCGCTCGTCAGCCAAGGCGCGCTCCGGAGAGGATCTCGAGGCACAGGGCTTCGAAGGACAGCCCCGCCACGCGGGCCGACATCGGCACCAGCGAGTGGTTGGTCATGCCCGGCGCGGTATTGATCTCGAGGAGCGTGAAGCTGCCGTCGTCCCGCAGGATCAGGTCGGCGCGGCCCCAGCCACGGCAGCCGAGCACCTTGGCACAGCGCACGATGGCGGCCTGGATCTCGCGTTCCTGCGCTTCGGGCAGGCCGCTGGGGCAGAAATACTGGGTGTCGTCGGTGAAGTACTTGTTCTGGTAGTCGTAGTTGCCCCCCGGCGCGACGATGCGCACCAGCGGCAGCGCCCGCTCGCCCAGGAAGGGCGCGGTGAGTTCCTGGCCGGTGACGAACTCCTCGGCCAGCACCAGCGAATCGAACCTGGCGGCGAGCTCCCAGGCGCCTTTCAGCTGGCCGGCCTCGGTGACCTTGGTGGCGCCCATGCTGGAGCCCTCATGCACCGGCTTCACGAAGATCGGCAGGCCCAGGTCGGCCACCACGGCATCCCAGTCGGTATCGGCGTCGAGGATCGCGAAGCGCGGCGTGGGCAGGCCGGCGGCCAGCCACACCAGCTTGGTGCGCCACTTGTCCATGGCGATGGCCGAGGCCATCACGCCGCTGCCGGTGTAGGGGATGCCCATCAGCTCGAGGGCGCCCTGCACGGTGCCGTCTTCGCCACCACGGCCGTGCAGCGCGATGAAGGCGCGATCAAAGCCCTGCTCCTTGAGGATGTGCAGGTCGGTTTCCGCCGGATCGAAGGCGTGGGCATCCACGCCCGCCGCCTGCAGCGCGGCCAGCACGGCGCCGCCCGACATCAGGGAAATCTCCCGCTCGGCGGACGTCCCGCCCAGCAGCACCGCCACTTTTCCGAATTGACTGCTCACGCTCTCAAACCTCGCCATTCACCAGTTTGCCCGGCACGCCGCCGATGCTGCCGGCACCCATGGTGATCACCACGTCGCCATCCTGCGCCGCGGACAGGATCGCCCCCGGCATCTCTTCGATGTTCTCCACGAACACCGGCTCGATCTTGCCCGCCACCCGCAGCGCCCGCGCCAGCGAACGGCCGTCGGCCGCCACAATGGGCGCCTCGCCGGCGGCATACACCTCACCGAGGAGCAGCGCGTCGACGGTGGACAGGACCTTCACGAAATCCTCGAAACAATCCCGCGTGCGCGTGTAGCGGTGGGGCTGGAAGGCCAGCACCAGACGCTTGTCGGGGAAAGCCCCCCGGGCGGCGGCAATGGTGGCCGCCATCTCGACCGGGTGATGGCCGTAGTCGTCGATCACCGTCGCGGTGCCGCCGTTGGGCAGCGCCACTTCGCCGTAGCGCTGGAAGCGCCGGCCGACACCCTTGAACTCGGCCAGGGCCTTCACGATGGCCTCGTCGGAGACGCCGACCTCGGTGGCCACCGCGATCGCCGCCAGGGCGTTAAGCACGTTGTGGCGGCCCGGCAGGTTGAGGGTGACCGACAGGCGGCTGGTGGTGCCATTGACACGCACCACGTCGAAGACCATCCGGCCTTCCTCGGCGTGGATGTTCTCGGCACGCACATTGGCGGACTCCGAGAAACCGTAGCGGACGATCTGCTTGGAGACCAGCGGCATGATCGAGCGCACGTGCTTGTCGTCGTCGCACAGCACCGCGACGCCGTAGAACGGAAGGTGCTGCAGGAAATCCACGAAGGACTGCTTGAGCTTGGCGAAGTCGTGCCCGTAGGTTTCCATGTGGTCGGCGTCGATGTTGGTGACCACCGAAATCACCGGGGTCAGCAACAGGAAGGACGCGTCGGACTCGTCGGCTTCGGCCACCAGGAAATCGCCCTTGCCCAGCCGCGCGTTGGCGCCCGCGGCGTTGAGCTTGCCGCCGATCACGAAGGTCGGATCGAGCCCACCCTCGGCGAGGATGCTCGCCACCAGCGAGGTGGTGGTGGTCTTGCCGTGAGTGCCGGCGATGGCGATGCCCTGCTTGAGGCGCATCAGCTCGGCCAGCATCTGGGCGCGGGGCACCACCGGGATCTGGCGGGCGCGGGCGGCGATGACTTCCGGGTTGTCGCCCTTCACGGCGGTCGAGGTGACCACCGCGTCGGCGTCGAGCACGTTGTCGGCCGCGTGGCCCTGGATCACCCGGGCACCGAGGGCCTTCAGGCGGCGGGTGGCGGCGTTGTCGCCGAGGTCGGAGCCGCTGACCTCGTAGCCGAGGTTGAGCAGCACCTCGGCGATGCCGCTCATGCCGGCGCCGCCGATGCCGACGAAATGAATGCTTTTGACTTTGTGTTTCATCCGTTTCTTCAATCAGCGGGCGAGGCCGGCGCACACGTCGGCGACGCGGGCCGTGGCGTCCGGCCTGGCGCAGTGGCGGGCTTTTTCGGCCATCTCCAGCAGGCGCTCGCGGGTCATGCTCTGCAGCAGCGCGGCGAGGCGCTGCGGCGTCAGTTCGGTCTGGGGCAGCAGGATGGCTGCGCCGGCATCGGCCAGGAAGCGGGCGTTGCCCGTCTGGTGGTCATCGACGGCGTGGGGGAAAGGCACCAGCACGCTGGCGACGCCCACCGCGGCGAGCTCGGCGACGGTCAGGGCGCCGGCGCGGCAGATCACCAGGTCGGCGCCGGCGTAGCGTGCCGCCATGTCGTCGATGAAGGGCAGCAGCTCGCCACTCACGCCAGCCGTTTCGTAGCCGGCCCGCAGCGCCTCGATCTGCCGAGCACCGGCCTGGTGGGTGACCAGCGGACGATCTTCCGGCGCCAGCAGCGCGAGGGCCTGCGGCATCGCCTCGTTGAGCGCCGCGGCGCCCAGGCTGCCGCCCACCACCAGCACCTTCAGAGGGCCACTGCGGCCGGTGAAGCGCTCGGCCGGCGGCGCCACCGCGGTGATGTCGGCACGCACCGGGTTGCCCAGCCACTCGCCCTTCTTAAGCACATCGGGAAAGCCGGTAACGACCTTGTCGGCCACGCCGGCCAGCACGCGGTTGGCCAGGCCGGCGACGGAGTTCTGCTCGTGGACGACCACCGGCCGCCCCAGCAGGGCCGCCATCATGCCGCCCGGGAAGGTGACGTAGCCGCCCATGCCGAGCACCACGTCGGGCCGCACGCGGCGGATCTGCGCCAGGGCCTGGGCGAAGCCGCGCAGCAGGTTGAAGGGCAGCAGCAGCTTGCGCAGAAGCCCCTTGCCCCGCAGCGCGGTGAAGCGCACCCAGGCCACGTCGTAGCCGCTGGCCGGGACGATGCGTGCCTCCATGCCGTCGGGGTTGCCCATCCAGACGACCTTCCAGCCACGCTCGCGCAGCACGTCGGCCACTGCGAGGCCGGGGTAGATGTGGCCGCCGGTACCGCCGGCCATGACCATCAGGGTGGGCATCAGGCGTTGCCCCCCCGCAAGGACGGTTCTTGACTCCGCGTCGCCGCAAGCGAGCTTGCGACGCTCCGTCGAAACAGACAAATCATGCGTTACCCCCCCGCAGCGAGGGGTTTTGACTCCGCGTCGCCGCAAGCGAGCTTGCGACGCTCCGTCGAAACAGACAAATCATGCGTTACCCCCCCGCATGATTTGTCTGTTTT
>JAKLLM010000375.1 GCA_023150125.1 Zoogloea sp. | reverse complement strand
GTGTCCTGCGCGGCGAACACATTGTGCGCAGCCAGACGAGCGCCACTGACCGACGCTACGACAGCGCGCTTCCCGACGTCTGAGAAGGCTTCAAAAAGCACGAACCCCCGGAAAACCGGGGGTTCGTCAGCAGTCTGAGGGAGCCAGCGGCTCCCTTTTTTGATGCATCACCCTCGTCAGAGATGCGGCGCCATCGCCCGACGATAGAACTCGTGGAAATGCTGCATGCCGTCCTCGTAGGGCGACTGGTACGGCCCCACTTCGTTGCGCCCTTCCTTCATCAGCGCCAGGCGGCCACGGTCCATGCGCTCGCCGATGTCGTCGTCCTCGATGGCGGTTTCCATGTAGGCGGCCTGCTCGGCCTCGACGAACTCGCGCTCGAACTCGAGGATGTCCTCGGGGTAGTAGAACTCGACCACGTTGGTGGTCTTGTTTACATCAGTAGGGATCAGCGTGCTCACCACCAGCACATGGGGGTACCACTCGACCATGATGTTGGGGAAATAGGTGAGCCAGATGGCGCCATGCTTGGGCATCTCGCCGCCGTTGTAGGCGAGCACGGCCTCGTGCCAGCGCTTGTAGGCCGGCGAGCCGGGCTTCTGCAGCGAGGTGATGCCCACCCGCTGCACCGAATACCACTCGCCGAACTGCCAGGTCAGGTCGTCACAGGTGACGAAGCGCCCCAGCCCGGGGTGGAAGGGCTCCACGTGGTAGTCCTCGAGGTACACCTCGATGAAGGTCTTCCAGTTGTAATTGCACTCGTGGATCTCGACCTTGTCGAGCTTGTAGCCACTGAAGTCGAGCTCACCCGCCACCTGCATCCCGGCCAGGTCGGCATTGGCCGAGCGCGGCCCCTTGAACAGCAGGCCCTGCCAGCGCTCGAGCTTATCCCGCTGCAGGTTGAGGCAGGGATTGTCGGCGAAATGCGGCGCGCCGATCAGCAGGCCATCCGGGTTGTAGGTCCAGCGGTGAACCGGGCACACGATGTTGCGGTCGGCCACGCCGCTACCCTGCATCATCACGGCCTGGCGATGACGGCAGATGTTGGACATGCGGTAGAAACCGTCGTCCCGGTTGATCAGCAGCTTTGAGTGATCCAGCCATTCGAGGGACCGGAACTGGTTGGTTTCCGGCACCATGAGCTCGTGGCCCACATAGCCGGGCCCGGCATCGAAGAGAAGACGCTTCTCCAGCTCGAAGATTTTTTCGTCGAAGTACCACGAAACCGGCAACTGGGAGACAGCCGGCGAAAGATGTGCCTGAGAAGCGATAGCAGACATCCCGAACCCCCTTGTCGAAGGCGAAAGCCCGAAACGTAAAACGCGGCAGTATATAGGATTAGCCGTTTGACCTAAAGCCCGGCGATAGGCTATTTTTACGGTTTGCCTCACGCCCCTTCCGGCCCCGCATGGTCAAAACACCTGCCTCCAAGTCCGCCACCTTCGAATCCGCCGTCGCTGAACTGGAGACCATCGTCCAGGAAATGGAAAACGGCCAGCTGCCCCTCGATCAAGCCCTCAGCGCCTACCAGCGCGGCACCGGCCTGCTGCGCCACTGCCAGGGCCTGCTCACCAAGGCCGAGCAGACGATCCGCATCCTCGAAGCCGAAGCCCCCCCGGGAGACACCCAGCCATGACCACCTTCAGCCAGTGGATGGCCGACATCCAGCAACGCACCGAATCCGCCCTCGACCGGGCCCTCCCCCCCGCCGACATTGCCCCCACGCGCCTGCATGAAGCCATGCGCTACGCGGTGCTGGGCGGCGGCAAGCGGGTGCGCCCGCTGCTCGTGCATGCCGGCGGCCAGCTCAGCGGCGCCGCGGCCGAGCGCCTCGACCGCGTCTCCTGCGCCCTCGAGATGATCCACGCCTACTCCCTCGTCCATGACGACATGCCCTGCATGGACGACGACGTGCTGCGCCGTGGCAAGCCCACGGTGCATGTCCAGTTCGACGAGGCCACCGCGCTCCTGGTCGGCGACGCCCTGCAGACGCAGGCCTTCCAGCACGTGGCCGACGCGCCGATCGCCGACGACCCGCAGCGCCAGATCGCGATGATCCGCCAGCTGGCCCAGGCCACCGGCTCCCGCGGCATGGCCGGCGGGCAGGCCATCGACCTCGCCTCCGTCGGCCTGCAGCTCAGCCTGGCCGAACTCGAGTTCATGCACATCCACAAAACGGGTGCGCTGATCCGGGCCTCGATCAACCTTGGCGTACAATGCGGGCGCCCCCTGAGCGACGAGCAGATGGCATCGCTCGATCACGTGGGCAAGGTCATCGGCCTGCTGTTCCAGGTGGTGGACGACATCCTCGACGCCGAGGCCGACACCGCAACCCTCGGCAAGACCGCCGGCAAGGACGCCGCCAACGACAAGCCCACCTACGTGAGCCTGCTGGGCGTCGCCCGCGCCCGCCAGCTGGCCGAGGAAATGTGCCAGGACGCCCTCGACCGTCTCGCGCCCTTCGGCGATGCCGGGCAGCGCCTAGCCGAGCTGACCCGCTTCATCGTGCACCGGCAGTTCTGAGCCCCGCCACCTCGCCGATCACGCAACAACACCTCTCAACGACCCGGAACCGGAATGCCTCTTTCAACGCCGCCCGCCAGATCCCGCGCCCACCTGCTGGAAAGCATCGGCTCGCCGGCAGACCTGCGCAAGCTCGACACCAGCGACCTCCCCGCCCTCGCTGACGAACTTCGCAATTTCCTGATCGACTCCGTCTCCCGGACAGGCGGCCATCTGTCGTCCAACCTCGGCACGGTCGAGCTCACGAT
>JAKLLM010000374.1:2789-5579 GCA_023150125.1 Zoogloea sp. | reverse complement strand
GAGGATGATGTGCACCGGCTCGAGGGTCTCGGGAGGGTCCACGAGCCTCTCGGACAGCGTGCAAAGCTTCTCATCATAGTAAAAACCCTTAATCGCACGCGTGCAACCAAGGGTTTTTACTATGATGAGAACGATTGCAGGCTTGCAACATATCTCGTCAACGCTGCAACTCATCTCGACACGGCTGCAAACGATGTTTGCAGGCATGCAACCATCGGTTGCAGCCTGCTTATCGATGGTTGCAGGCCTCGCGAGAGGCTTTGCAGGGCTGCGATGAGCCTCGTGACGCCGCTCGAGGCCTTCGACACGCCCTCCACTCATCCCGCCACCCCCTCCGGGATGGCCGCCGCTGCGGGTGGGGGCGGCGGCGCGCCGGGTCAGCGCTTGGCGGCGGGGTAGCCGGCGTCGTTGAGCAGGCGGTCCCAGGCGGAGGCGGCGTAGCCGGTCTCCATCTCCTTGCCGACGGTGAGGGTGGGGGCGACCGGGTCCTTGTTGAAGCGGGTCTTGAAGGCGGCCACGTCGTCGCTGGTCTCGAGCCTGGTCTCGCTGAAGGGGATGCCGCGCTTGGTGAGCAGGGCGCGGCCTTCGTCGCAGGGCTTGCCGCATTCGCGGCCGGTGTACAGGGTGACCGGGAAGGTGTTGGCGGCCTTGCGCGTGACGAAGGGCAGCTGGGCGTCGCCGCGGTTGGGCTGGAGCTTGCGTTCCTCGAACTTCTTGATCGACTGCGGGGGCGGCCGGTCGCTGTACTGGGTCTGGCCCTTCTCGTCGACCCAGCGGTAGGTGCTCTGGGTGGGTTCGGGCTCGGCGGCCAGGGCGTGCAGTGCGGGCAGGGCGGTGGCCAGCATGAGCAGGCTGGCGAGGGTGTTCTTCATGAGTTTCTCCGGGCTGCCGGGCGCCGCCCCTGTGGGGGAGCGGCGCCCGCGGGTCATGCGCCGACCATGCCGCTGTGGCGCAGGAGGGCATCCACCTGCGGCTCGCGGCCGCGGAAGGCCTTGAAGGAGTCGAGGGCCGGGCGGCTGCCGCCGACGGCGAGGATCTCGTTCCAGAAGCGCTCGCCGGTCTCGGCGTCGAGCACGCTGCCCTTGGGGCGGCCGCTCTCTTCGAAGGCGGCGAAGGCGTCGGCGGACAGCACCTCGGCCCACTTGTAGCTGTAGTAGCCCGCCGCGTAGCCGCCGGCGAAGATGTGGCTGAAGCTGTTGGGGAAGCGGTGCCATTCGGGCGGGGTGAGCACGGCAACCTCGCGGCGGACTTCGGCCAGCAGGTCCATCACGTGCTGGTGGGCGGGGTCGAAGTCCATGTGCAGCAGCAGGTCGAACAGCGAGAACTCGAGCTGGCGCACGGTCTGCATGCCGCTCTGGAAGTTCTTGGCGGCGAGCATCTTGTCGAACAGCTCGCGGGGCAGCGGGGCGCCGGTGTCCATGTGGGCGGTCATCTCGCGCACCACGTCCCATTCCCAGCAGAAGTTTTCCATGAACTGGCTGGGCAGCTCCACGGCGTCCCACTCGACGCCGTGGATGCCGGACACCGCCAGGTCGTCCACCCGGGTGAGCAGGTGGTGCAGGCCGTGGCCGGCTTCGTGGAAGAGGGTGATCACGTCGTCGTGGCTGAAGGTGGCCGCCTTGCCACCGACCGGGCCGGGGAAGTTGCACACCAGGTAGGCGACCGGGGTCTCGATGCCGCCCGGGATGCGCCGGCGGGTGATCGCGGAATCCATCCAGGCGCCACCCTTCTTGGTGTCGCGGGCGTAGAGGTCGAGGTAGAACTGGCCGATGAGCTCGCCATCACGCTCGATGCGGAAGAAGCGCACGTCGGGGTGCCACACCGGGCCGCTGTCGGCCTGGATGCGCACCTGGTAGAGCCGTTCGACGACCTTGAAGAGGCCTTCGAGCACCTTGGGTTCGGGGAAGTACTCCTTCACCTCCTGCTCGGAGAAGGCGTAGCGGGCGATCCGCAGCTTCTCGGAGACGTAGGCCACGTCCCAGGGCTCGAGGGGGGCGAGACCGAGCTCGCTCTCGGCGAAGGCGGCGAGTTCGGCCAGGTCGCGCTCGGCGAAGGGCTTGGCCTTGGTGGCCAGGTCGCGCAGGAAGCCGAGCACCTGCTCGGGGCTGTCGGCCATCTTGGGCACCAGCGAGACGTCGGCGAAGTGGCGGTAGCCGAGCATCTGCGCCTCTTCGGCGCGCAGCGCGAGGATCTGCTTGATCAGCGGGCCGTTGTCCCACTCGGGCTTGCTGTAGCCGTTGTCGAGCTCGGCGGCGCGGGTGGCGTAGGCGCGGTAGAGGGTCTCGCGCAGCGCGCGGCTGTCGGCGTACTGCATCACCGGCAGGTAGGAGGGCATCTTGAGGCCGAACTTCCAGCCTTCCACGCCGGCCTTCTCGGCGGCCTCGCGGGCGGCGGCGATCACGTCGGCGGGCAGGCCGGCAAGGTCGGACTCGGCGGTGACGACGTGGGCGTAGGCGTTGGTGGCGTCGAGGAGGTTCTCGGAGAACCTGGCGCCGAGGCCGGCCATTTCTTCCTGGATGGCCTGGAAGCGGGGCTTCTGCTCGTCGGGCAGCTCGGCGCCCGAGAGGCGGAAGCCGCGCAGCTCGTTTTCGATGATCCGCTGGCGGGCCGGGCTGAGGCCGGCAAAGGCCGCGCTGTTGCGGATTGACTTATATTTTTCGAAAAGCTTAAGGTTCTGTCCTAATTCGGCGTAAAAACGTGTGACCTCCGGCAACATGACGTTGTAGGCCTCGCGCCACTCGGGCGTGTCCATCACGCTGTGCATGTGGGCGGCGATGCCCCAGGCACGGC
>JAKLLM010000374.1:0-2762 GCA_023150125.1 Zoogloea sp. | reverse complement strand
GCCGCTGTCCTCGATGGGCTGCACGAAGCTGTCCCAGGTGGGGTCGGCGGGGTCGTCCTGGAGGCGTTCGACGGTGGCGCGCAGGGCATCTAGCAGGCTGCGCACGGCGGGCTCGACGTGTTCGGGGCGAATGGCGTCGAAACGGGGCAGGCCGGTGGATTCGAGCAGCGGCGAAGGGGCTGGAGTGGTGGTCATCTTGGTCGACGGTAAGTGGTGCGAGTGTTTTCATTTTGCCGAATTCCGCGGGGAGTGTCGCCTGTGGCGGCGCGCGGAGTGGGCATGGCAGGGTTTGAGGGAAGGGGAACGGCAGTGAATGACGGTGCTTTGAACATTGCGGAGCAGGCTTTCCTGCAGACGCTCTCGCAGGAGCTCGAGCAGGGTGAGCTGCGTTTCCCGACCTCGATGGAGGTCACGATGCGGGTGCTGGAGGCCCTCGACGATCCGGACATGGACCTCGGGCGCATGTCGGCGATGGTGTCGGCCGAGCCGCTGCTGGCGGCCCGCACGGTGGCGCTGGCCAACTCGGCCTGGTACAACCCGGGCGGGCGGCTGGTGACCGACGTGCCGAAGGCGCTGGTGCGCATCGGCTTCGGCAAGCTGCGGGCGCTGGCGATGACGGTGGCGGCCGAGCAGCTCATCCACCGCGACGTGCTGAGCCCCTTCCAGCCCCTGATCCGCCGGCTGTGGGCCCACTGCGTGGATGTGGCGGCGACGGCCTGCGTGCTGGCCCGGCGCTGCACCAAGCTCGACCGGGACGCGGCCTTCTTTGCCGGCATGGTGCACGACATCGGGCAGTTCTTCCTGCTGGCCCGGGTGTGGGAGTACCCCGAGATGCTGAGCGACGAGAGCCCGCTGTCCGACCTGGTGTGCGTCTGGCACGCCTCGATCGGGCGGGCGGTGCTGTCGGCGATGGGCATGCCCCAGGAGCTGGTGGACGCGGTGGACGACCCCGAGATCTACGGCGGCGAGTGGCCGCCCCGGTCGATCCCCGACCTGGTGTTCATCGCCAACCTGCTGGCCGAGACGCGCAACCCCTTCTCGCCGGAGACCGAGGACGTCCGCCAGGGCCTCGCCAAGGCGGCGACGCTGGGGCTCGACGAGGACCGCCTGGCGGCGGTGCTGGTGGAGTCGGCGGAGGAGCGCCAGGCCCTGATCGACCTGTTCCACATCGCCTGAGGCCGGCGGGGGCGCCCCGCGCAGCCTGCGCCGTAAACGACACAACCCGCCGTGAGGCGGGTTGTTGCTTTGGTGGCAGCCCCGGTTACAGGGTCTGGCCGGTGAGGCGCTCGTAGGCTTCGACGTACTTGGCGGCGGTGCGCTCGATGACGTCGGCCGGGAGCTTGGGGCCGGGGGCCTTCTTGCCCCAGTCGAGGGTCTCGAGATAGTCGCGCACGTACTGCTTGTCGTAGCTCGGGGGGCTGATGCCCACCGCGTAGCTGTCGGCGGGCCAGAAGCGCGAGGAGTCGGGCGTCAGGGCTTCGTCGATGAGGTGCAGGGTGCCGGCGGCGTCGATGCCGAACTCGAACTTGGTGTCGGCGATGATGATGCCGCGGGTGGCGGCGTAGTCGGCGGCCTGGGTGTACAGCGCGATGGCGGCGTCACGGGCTTCGGCGACGAGCTGGGCGCCGGTCTTGCCGGTGCCCTTGAGGGCGTCGGCGAGGAGGGCGTCGGTGCGGGCCTGGGCCTGCTCGAAGCTGATGTTCTCGTCGTGGTCGCCGACCTCGGCCTTGCTGGCCGGGGTGAAGATCGGGGCGGGCAGCTTCTCGGCCTGCTGGAGCCCGGCGGGCAGCTGGATGCCGCAGATGGCGCCGGTGTCCTGGTAGTCCTTCCAGCCGGAGCCGATCACGTAGCCACGCACCACGGCCTCGATGGGCAGCGGGGTGAGGCGCTTGACGACCAGCGCGCGGCCGCGCACCTGGTCCTGCTCGTCGGCGGCGACGACGCTCTCGGGAGCGATGCCGGTGAGCTGGTTGGGCACGATGTGGCCGAGCCTGGCGAACCAGAAGTTGGCCATCGCGGTGAGCACTTCGCCCTTGCGGGGAATCGGGTCCGGCAGGATCACGTCGAAGGCCGACAGGCGGTCGGAGGTGACGATGAGGAGCTTGTCGGCGTCGATGGCGTAGATGTCGCGCACCTTGCCACGGCCGAGGAGGGTCAGGCTGCGGAGGGTGGATTCGAAGAGCGGAGTGGTCACGGTCTGGGTGTCCGACGGTCAAAACGCGATTATAGCCGGCTGGCGGGGCGAGGGGCAGCGCCGCGGCTCAGTGCCCGCCTTCGGCCTCGGCCAGGTGCTTGCGCATGCGCCGGGTGCCGAGGGCGACGACGAGCGCGATGACGGGGATCGCGACGGCGGTGATGCCCTCCGGCGTGAGCGGCTCGATGGCGTGCTTGAGGCCCTTGGCCACGTACTGGACGAGCTGCGAGGCGTAGTAGGTGATCGCCACCACCGACAGGCCTTCGACGGTCGCCTGCAGGTGCAGCTGGAGCTTGGCCCGGCGGTTCATCTGGGCGAGGAGCTCCTGGTTCTGGCGTTCGAGCTCGACCTCGACCCGGGTGCGCAGCAGCTGGCTGTTGCGGGCGACGCGGCTGGAGAGGTCTTCCTGGCGGCGGGCCATGGTCTCGCAGGTGTGCATGGCGGGCAGCAGGCGGCGCTCCATGAACTCGTGGAAGGTGGGCAGGCCGGCGATGCGCCGCTCGCGGAGCTCTTCGATGCGCTGCATCACGAGGCTGTGGTAGGCCCGGGCGGCGCCGAAGCGGAAGGT
>JAKLLM010000373.1 GCA_023150125.1 Zoogloea sp. | reverse complement strand
GCACGTTGCCGGCGCGCCGCCCGCCGTCTGCCGCGAATGCGGGGTGATCGAGAGCATCGAGGCGGTCCAGCAGAAGGGCGAAGGCTCGGGCCTCGGTGCGGTCGGCGGGGCGATCCTCGGCGGCGTGCTGGGCCACCAGGTCGGCGAGGGCTCCGGCAAGCAGATCGCCCGCATCGGCGGTGCCGTGCTCGGTGGCCTGGCCGGCAACGAGGTCGAGAAGCGCTATCGGGCGATCAGCCACTACCGCATCGGCGTGCGGATGCAGGACGGCAGCCACCGGGTCGTCGAGCAGCAGGATGCGCCGGCCTGGCGGCGGGGCGATGCGGTGCGCCTGGAGGGCGGCGGGATCGTGCCCGGAGGTGCCGCGCCGGCGGCCGGGAGTTCGGCTTTCTGAGCCAGCCTGAAGCCGGAGCCCCAAAGCAAAAACCCGCCGGAGAGGCGGGTTGCGCGCTGCGCAGGCCTTGGGGCCCGGGCGGGAAAACTGTTGGTGCGTCCTGACGGAATCGAACCGCCGACCTCCACGATGTCAACGTGGCGCTCTAACCAGCTGAGCTAAGGACGCATCCGGAGATTTGGTTGCGGGGGCAGGATTTGAACCTGCGACCTTCGGGTTATGAGCCCGACGAGCTGCCAGACTGCTCCACCCCGCGTCCGTGTGTGCTGCGACTTGCATCTTCCGGTGATCCACCCCGAGGGGTGCTGGAGCGGCAGAAGAGTCTCGAACTCTCGACCTCAACCTTGGCAAGGTTGCGCTCTACCAACTGAGCTACTGCCGCTTTGTTCCGGAGCTTCCACGCTGCGTCTGGAACGCATCGGGAAGGGCGCGAATTATACGTCGGACTGCGCGGTTTGCAATAGCCCTGCGTGTTTATTTGTGTGGCCTGGCGGCCAATCGGGCGCGTCGCGTCACTTCGTCCGGGATTTGACCCGTCTGCTTGCGCCTGTTCTGGGCCGGTGCTAGCGTGATCCGTCGACAATAAAAACGAAAACACACGCCTGTGTGCAGCGGGGGGCTGCAATGTCAGTTGCCAACAGTTCCTTGCTCGACGAGCCGGCCTGTCAGGCGTTCTTCGAGCAGATGCCCAATGGTGTCGCGTACTGCCGCGCGATCTTCGAGCGCGGTCGTGCGGTCGATTTCGTCTTCCATTACACGAACCCGGCTTTCCGGGCCCTGACCGGGCTCGCCGACCTTGGCGGTCGGCAGGTCTCCGACTTGTGTCCGCGCTTGCGCGAGACCGACCCGGGCGTCTTCGACTTCCATGGCCGGGTGGCGCTGACGGGCCTGGCCGAGCGGACCGAGCTCCAGGTGCATGCGCTGGGGCAGTGGTTCGCGATCTCGGCCTACAGCCCGCGGCCCGGCTATTTCGTGGCGGTCTTCGACGTGATCACCCGCCGCAAGCTCGCCGAGCAGGCGCTGGTCGAAAGCGAGGCCCGTTGCCGGAATTTTGCCGCAATGACCTGCGATGTCTCCTATGCCTCCCGGCGCGACGCGGATGGCCTGTTCCAGCTCGAATGGCTGGGCGGGAGCGTGGAGCGGGTTTTCGGGCTGAGCTCAAAGGCCCTGATGGACCTGGGCTGCTGGAAGACGCTGCTGGTCGACGAGGACTGGCCGCTGTTCGAGCGCCACATCACCCGGCTGGTGCAGGGGCAGTCGAGCGATCTCATCCTGCGTGCCCGGCACCGGGACGGCTCGCTGCGCCACCTGCGCAGTTGCGCCGTCGTCGACCGTGGCGAGGCGGGCCACGGGGCGGGCCGGCTCTACGGCGCCCTGCAGGACGTGAGCGAATCCGTCCGCGCCGAAGCGGTGCTGCGGGAGACCCTGGCCGAGGCCCAGCGCTTTCGCGTGGCCCTCGACCACGCCCCGTCGTACATCTACATCAAGGACGGGCAGGGGCGCTATGTGTACGGCAACCGTGCGACCCTGGGGCTGTTCGGCTGCTCGGCCGAGGCGCTGGTGGGGCGTGACGACCGCAGCTTCTTCGCGCCGGAGACCGCGGCGCGCATCCGCGCGATCGACAAGAGGGTGCTGGCCGGTGAGACGGCCCGCGAGGAGCTGGAGGTCCGGGGTGGCGGCCTGGCCGACGGGCGGGTCTTCTGGCAGGAGAAGGCCCCCATCTATGCCGACGCGGCGCGGCGCGTGGTGTGGGGGCTGTGCGGCGTGTCCACCGACATCACCGCCCGCAAGCACCTCGAGTGGGCGCTGGAGCTGCAGGCCAATACCGATTCGCTCACCGGGCTCGACAGCCGCGCGCATTTCCTGGACGTGGCGGGCAAGGAACTCGCCCGCCTGCGCCGCCACCCGGCACCGATGGCCCTGGCGATGCTCGATCTCGATCACTTCAAGCGCGTCAACGACCGCTACGGGCACGAGGTGGGCGACCGGGTGCTGGTGGCCTTTGCCCGGGTGTGCCGGCAGAACCTGCGCGAGATCGACCTGATGGGGCGGCTGGGAGGCGAGGAGTTTGCGGTGCTCCTTCCGGATACGGGCGGTGCGCAGGCGCGGGAGGTGGTGGAGCGCTTGCTGGGGGCGGTCGCCGCGGTCGAGCTGCGGGTCGATGGACGGCCGCCGATCCACATGACGGCCTCGGCCGGGCTGGCGATCTGCGGCGAGCGCGACACCGACATGGACGCGCTGCTCAACCGCGCCGACGCGGCGCTCTACGAGGCCAAGCGGCTGGGCCGCAACCGGCTGGTCGTGGCCGTGTGAGGGCCGGGGCCCTCAGCCCGGGCCGCCAAGGATCCGCCCGCCGGAGTTGACGCAGCAGCGGTCGCGCCCGCCGCGTTTGGCGGCGTAGAGC
>JAKLLM010000007.1 GCA_023150125.1 Zoogloea sp. | reverse complement strand
TAGTCGGCTTCTTCATCGAGCGCTAGCCGCCATGCCGGGCACCTCCCTGCCCCCACCCCACCGGCATGGCCGGCTGGTGGCGCGCCTGATCGTGCTGGCGGGCTTCTTCTTCGCCTTCGGCTTTGCCCTGGTGCCTCTCTACGACACCTTCTGCGAAGCCGTCGGCTTCAACGGCAAGACGCTCAAGGACGCCCTCGCCGCCAAGGATGCCCCGCCCAGCGCCATAAACTACAGCCGCAAGCTGGGCGTGCAGTTCACCGCCACCCTGATGCCCGGCCTGCCTTGGGAGATCCGCCCCCTCGAGCCCGCCATCGAGCTGCACCCGGGCGAGCTGCGCACCACCCGCTTCCTGGTGCGCAACCTGTCCGACCAGACCATCGTCGGCCAGGCGGTGCCCAGCGTGTCGCCCACCGTGGCGGCCCGCCATTTCCGCAAGCTCGACTGCTTCTGCTTCACGCAGCAGACCCTGGCGCCCGGCGAGAGCCGCGAGATGGCGCTGACCTTCATCGTGGACGGCGACATCGGCGAGGAGATCAGCGAGCTCACGCTGGCCTACGCCTTCTTCCTGGCGCCGAAAGACCCTGCCTGAGGAGCCCGCCGTGAACAGTGCCCACGCCTCCGCCCCCCACAGCGGGCACTACTACGTGCCCCAGCCCAGCCTCTATCCCTTCTTCTTGTCGGCGGGCATGTTCCTGCTGGCCCTGGGCTTCATCCTGCAGATGAACAAGTTTGCGCCGGGGCCGTGGGTGATGGCGGCCGGCGCCGGGGTGATCGGCTTCGTGCTTTACCGCTGGTTCGGTGCGGTGATCGCCGAAAACCAGCGCGGCGACTACACCGGCTGGGAAGACCAATCCTTCCGCCAGGGCATGGTGTGGTTCATCGGCTCGGAGGTGATGTTCTTCGCCGCCTTCTTTGCCGCCCTCTTCTACTGCCGCCACATCTCGGTGCCGGCGCTGGCGGGCATGGACCCGGCCTTCACGCTGTACAAGGACTTCACCGCCGCCTGGCCCAGCGCCGGTCCCAAGGGCGCCAGCTTCACGCCGATGGGTGCCTGGGGCATCCCGGCCATCAACACCGCGCTGCTGCTGAGCTCCGGCATCACCCTCACCTGGGCCCACTGGGGGCTGATGAAAGGCCGGCGCGCCCAGCTCAACCTGGGGCTCATCCTCACGGTTCTGTTGGGGGTGGTCTTTTTGGGTTTCCAGGCCTACGAATACCACCACGCCTACACCGAGCTCGGCCTCACGATGGGCGCCGGCGTGTATGGCGCCACCTTCTTCATGCTCACCGGCTTCCACGGTTTCCACGTCACGCTGGGCGCGATCATGCTGGCGGTGGTGGCCGGGCGCTGCCTGGCCGGGCATTTCGACGCAAAACGCCACTTCGCCTTCGAGGCGGTGGCCTGGTACTGGCACTTCGTGGATGTGGTGTGGCTGCTGCTCTTCGTGGTGGTTTACTGGCTGTAGCCGCCAAAACGCCAGGCCAGCAGCAGGCCCACGAAGAGCACCACCGACAGCGACACCCGCAGCGTCAGCGCCCGCAGCACCCGGTCGCCGTCGCCCTTGTCCCGATACAAAAAGAACAGCCCCGAGAAAAGACTGACCAACACCAGCACCAGCATGAGCACCACCGCCAACTTGAACAGCACAGCCCGCTCCCCGAACATGGTCGGCCGATTGTGCGCCCGCCTCCGGCACGTCACAAGCGGCCGGCGCTTCCGCCCCTCGCTGGTGGGCGGCGTGGCTGCGCTGGCGGCGGCGGGCGGCTGCATCGCGCTCGGCAACTGGCAGTACGCCAAGTTCGAGCGCAAGGAGGCCGCCCAGGCCCAGCTCGACCACCGCGCCGCCGACGCCCCGATCGCCCTCGGCGGCATGCCAGTCGACGCCGAAGCCCTGCGCGCCCGACCGGTGGTGGTCCGCGGCCAGTTCGAGAGCGGGCGGCAGTTTCTGGTCGACAACCGCATCCACCGCGAGGAGGCCGGCTACCACGTCGTCACGCCACTGCGCATCGAAGGCAGCGAGATGCGGGTGCTGGTCAACCGCGGCTGGGTCCCCGCCCTCGCCCGCCACAGCGACGTGCCCGCCGTCGCCACGCCTGGCGGTACGGTCGAGCTCCACGGCATCGCGGTGGTGCCTGGCAGCCGCTTCTTCACCCTCGTCGACGAGGCCGACAGCGGCTGGCAGCCGGTCTGGCAGAACCTCGACCTGGCCCGCTTCGCCCGCCTGGCCGGCTACCCGGTGCAGCCCGTGGTGCTGCAGCTGGCCGCCGATGCGCCCGCCGGCTTCGTGCGCGACTGGCCGCGGCCCGACGACCGCAAGGAACGCCACCTCTCCTACGCGCTGCAGTGGTACGGCTTTGCCGCCTCGGCCGTGCTGATCTGGCTGGCGCTGGCCTGGAGGCGCCCCGCATGAAGCGCTACCGCCCCTTGCTGCTGGTGCTCACGCTGCTCGCCCTGCCCTTCGCGGTGGGCGGCGGCCTGTATGCCTGGGGCTGGCGGCCAGCCGGCAGCGCCCACGGCGAGCTCCTCGACCCGCCGCGCGCCCTGCCGCCCCTCGCCGACGCCAGCGGCCAGCCCCTTCCCCGGGCCGAGTTCGACGGCCACTGGAATCTCATCGTCGCTGGCAGCGGCCCTTGCGACGCCGCCTGCCGGCAGTGGGTCGTCGCCACCCGCCAGATCCACGTGGCCCTCTACAAGCAGATGCCCCGCGTGCACCGCACCTGGCTGTCCGACCAGCACCCGCCTGACACCGCCCCGCTGCTGGCCCTCCAGCCCGACCTGCACACCGCCGTCGCCACCAGCGATGCCGCCCGCCGCGCCTTCGACCTCGGCCAGGCCGGGCACCGTGTGTATGTGCTCGACCCCGCCGGCCGAATCATCCTGCGCTACGCCCCCGACGCCGACCCGCGCGGCATCCTCAAGGACATGGAACGCCTGCTCCGCTACGCCTGGGCCGGCTGACACCCGCAACGAAGCCCGGAGCCCCCGATGCCGACAACCCTCCGCCCCAGCGCCCTGCGCACGCCCCTCGGCCTGCGCCTGTCCGCCTTCGTCGCCCAGTGCAAGCCGCGGGTGAACAGCCTGATCGTGTTCACCGCGGTGATCGGCATGTTCCTCGCCCAGCCCGGCTGGCCGCCCGCCGGTCTGATGCTGGCCGCCACCGCGGGCATCGCGCTGGTGGCCGGCGCCGCGGCGGCGATCAACTGCCTGGTCGAACGCACGATCGACGCCCGCATGGCCCGCACCCGCGCCCGCCCGCTGCCCCTCGGCCTGATCAGCCCCGCCGAAACCCTGGGCCTCGCCTGCCTCACCGGCGGCGCCGGGCTGTGGCTGCTGCACATGGCGGTGAACCCGCTCACCATGTGGCTCACGCTGGCCACCTTCCTGGGCTACGCCATCGTCTACACGGTCATCCTCAAGCCGGCCACGCCGATGAACATCGTCATCGGCGGTGCCTCGGGGGCGATGCCGCCGGTGCTCGGCTGGGCAGCGATGACCGACAGCATCGGCCTGCCGGCCCTCGCCCTGTTCCTCATCATCTTTCTGTGGACGCCGCCCCACTTCTGGGCGCTGGCCTGCTACCGACGCGACGAATACGCCCGCGCCGGCCTGCCGATGCTGCCGGTGAGCCACGGCGTACCCCTCACCTGCCTGCACATCCTGCTCTACACCGTGCTGCTGGCCGCCGTGTCCTACCTGCCCGCCACCCTGGGCCTGTCGGGCGGCATCTACGTGGCGCTGGTCAGCCTGCTCAACCTGGGCTACCTGCGCGAAGCCTGGCGCCTGTGGCGCGACTATTCCGACACCCGCGCCCGCCACGCCTTCCGCTACTCGCTGATCTACCTCACCGGCTTGTTTGCTGCCCTGTTCCTGGATCGACTGGCATGAAGCACGCACACCGCCGGCTGACCGCGGCCGCCCTCGCCCTGGCGGTCGTGGTCGTCTCCCTCGGCGCCTGGGTGCGCCTGTCCGACGCCGGGCTCGGCTGTCCCGACTGGCCCGGCTGCTACGGCCACCTGGTCGGCATACCGGACCAGGCCCACGAGATCGCCGCCGCCCAGGCCGCCTTTCCGGGCAAGCCCGTGGAAGCCCCCAAGGCCTGGAAGGAAATGATCCACCGCTACGCTGCCGGCAGCCTGGGCCTGGTGATCGCCGCCCTCGCGGTGCAGGCCTGGCGCCAGCGGGCGCGCCGCAGCCCGTGGCTGGAGCTCGGCCTGCTGGCGGTCGTCAGCGGCCAGGCCCTGCTGGGCATGCTCACCGTCACCCGGCTGCTCAAGCCTCTCATCGTCACCAGCCACCTGCTGGGCGGCATGACGACCCTGGCCCTGCTGGTGCTGCTGTGGCGGAGGCAGCGGCCCGCCGGGCCGGCCCCGGCCGTCTCTGGCCCAGTGCGCCTGCTGGCCGGGGCGGCCCTGGCGGTGGTGGTGGTGCAGATCGCCCTCGGCGGCTGGGTCAGCAGCAACTACGCGGCGGCGATCTGCGCCGACTTCCCCACCTGCCAGGGCAGCTGGTGGCCCGCCATGGACGCCCACCACGCCTTCACCCTAGACCGCGAGCTCGGCGCCACCGCCAGCGGCACCCTGCTGCCCGCCGCCGCACTGACCGCCATCCACTGGGCCCACCGCCTGTTCGCCGGCGTGGTGCTGGTGGTGGTGGGCAGCTTCGGCCTCAAACTGCTCGGCCAGCGCCGCCTGAGCGGCCACGGCCTGGTGCTGCTGGCAGCCCTGGCGGCGCAGATCAGCCTGGGCATTGCCAACGTGCTGCTGCAGCTGCCCCTGCCGCTGGCCGTCGCCCACAACACGGGGGCGGCGCTCCTGCTGTGCGCGGTGCTGGCCGCCTGCGCCCAAGTCTTTCAAGGCAAGGAAGCCCGCGGCCGGGTTCCGGCGGCGGGCTTCCCGAGGCACTTCGAGGCAGTGCGCTGAAGCGGTTCGCAGGGCGGCCGCTCAGGCCTCCTTGACGAGGGTTTCCAGCTGCAGCCCAGGCACCCGCGGCACGCCGGCGCCGGCATCGTCCGGAAACCCTTCGAGCCGCCCCGAACGCACGTAGCCGCGCCGGACATAAAACGCCAGCAGCTCGGCGCGCGCCACCAGCACCGACATGCGGAACGCCCGCGCACCCAGCTCGTCCGCTGCGTAGCGCTCGGCACAGGCCAGCATCCGCTTGCCGAGCCCACCGGCCTGCTCAGCCGGCTCGGTGGCGAGCATCCCGATGTAGGCCGCACCGTCCAGCGGGTTTGCCTCGACATGCACGCAGGCAAGAATGCTGGCGCCCCGGCACAGCACCAGCACCGCCGACCCCGGCCTGAGCAGCGCCCGCACCATATCGCCCGAAGCCCGCGCGCCGGCCACCAGCTCCGCCTCGTGGGTCCAGCCCCGCAAGCCGGCGCCCGGGCGGTAGGCACGATTCACCAGCCCGGCGATCGCCTCCGCGTCGTCGGCGGTGGCCAGGCGCAGCGCGATCTCCATCGGCAGCTCAGCCCGCCAGGGCGGCCAGCAGCTTGCCGTGGATGCCGCCGAAGCCGCCGTTGCTCATCACCAAAATGCGGTCGCCGTCGCGGGCCTCGGCGACGATGGCCGCCACCAGCGCGTCCAGGTCGTCTTCGACCACGGTCTTGGCGGCGATCGGCGCCAGCGCACCGCGGGCGTCCCAGCCCAGGTTGGCGGCGTAGCAGAAGACCTTGTCGGCCTGGGTGAGGCTGGCGGCGAGCTGGTCCTTCATCACGCCGAGCTTCATGGTGTTGGAGCGCGGCTCCAGCACCGCCAGGATGCGCGCCTCGCCCACCTGCCGGCGCAGCCCCTCGACGGTCAGGGTGATCGCCGTCGGGTGATGGGCGAAGTCGTCGTACACCGCCACGCCGCGCACCGTGCCGCGCAGCTCGAGCCGGCGCTTGACGCCCTCGAAGCGGGTCAGCGCATCCAGCGCCACCTCGGGCGTCACGCCCACGTGGCGCGCCGCGGCGATGGCGGCCAGCGCATTGGCGCGGTTGTGGCGGCCGGACAGCGGCAGGCGACGGCGGCAGATCTCGCGGCCTTCGAAGCTCAGCACCACTTCATCCTCGCTCGCCCCCTCCGCCACCGACCAGCCGGCCGCGTCGTTGAACCACTCCAGCTCCGACCAGCAACCGCGGCCGATCACCCGCTGCAGAGACTCCTCCTCGGCGTTGGCGACGATCCGCCCCGACTTCGGCACGATACGCACCAGATGGTGGAATTGCGTCTCGATCGCCGCCAGATCGGCAAAGATGTCGGCGTGATCGAATTCCAGGTTGTTGAGGATCGCGGTGCGTGGGCGGTAATGGACAAACTTGGAGCGCTTGTCGCAGAAGGCTGTGTCGTATTCGTCGGCCTCGATCACGAAGAACGGCGTCTCGCCGAGGCGCGCCGACACGCCGAAGTTCTTGGGCACGCCACCGACAAGGAAACCCGGCTTCAGGCCGGCATCCTCGAGGATCCAGGCCAGCAGCGAGGTGGTCGTCGTCTTGCCGTGGGTGCCCGCGACGGCCAGCACCCAGCGCCCCTGCAGCACGTTCTCGGCCAGCCACTGGGGGCCGGACACATAAGGCAGTCCCTGGTCGAGGATCGCCTCGAGGAGCGGGTTGCCGCGGGAGATCGCGTTGCCGACCACGAAGACGTCGGGCTTGAGCCCGAGCTGATCGACCCCATAGCCCTCGACCAGGCCGATGCCCTGTTCCTCGAGCTGGGTGCTCATCGGCGGATAGACGTTGGCGTCGCAGCCCGTCACCTTGTGGCCGGCAGCCCTTGCCAGCAATGCCACGCCACCCATGAAGGTGCCGCAAATCCCGAGAATATGAATGTGCATGAGGTCCAAGCGCGGCGAAAACAGCACCGCAACAGTCGTGTGTAGAATGGGCGCCATTCTAATCGAACGGGGAGCTCCGACCGCCCATGACGCGCCCTGCCGTTCCACACCGCAGCAACCTGCGCCGTGAGATCGCCGCCCTGGCTGCCCGCATGATCGCCGAAGATGGCATCTCCGATTATGGTTTTGCCAAGCGCAAGGCCGCCCGCCAGTTAGGCGCCGTCAACGCCGACGAACTCCCAAACAACGCCGAGATCGACGCCGAAGTCCGCACCTACCTGTCGGTTTTCCAGGACGAGGAGCACCTCGAGCGCCAGCAGTTCATGCGCGTCGCCGCCGCCGAAGTCATGCGCGAGCTCGAAGCCTTCCGCCCCTATCTCACCGGCGCCGTGCTCGAAGGCACCGCCGGGCGCTACGCCGAAGTCGAGATCGACCTCTTCCCCGAGAGCGCCAAGGAGGTCGAGATCTTCTTCCTCAACCACGCGGTCGCCTACGAGCACCGGGAGCCGCGCCGCAACCAGCCCGACGCCCCCGAGGCGATCCTCCTCTTCGACTGGGGTGAGGTGCCGGTCAAGCTGCGCATCTACTCGCCCGACGTCGAACGCCTGAGCCGCCGCAGCCCCCACGGCGCAAGGCAGATGGAGCGGGCCCGCCTCGCCACCGTCGAAGCCCTCATCAAACAGGGCCCCGCCGACAGCATCGACCTCCACCCATGAAGAACAAGCTCACCATCGCCGTGGCGGTCGTTGCCGCCGTCGCCGCCGCAGCGGCCGGCGTCTATACCGCACGCCAGCAACACACCGCCCCGAGCGCGGCACCGGCCACCCCCAGCCAGGCCCAGCACGCCGCCCTCAACACCCTGCTCGGCCTCGAGCTCGCCGACGCCGACGGCGCCCGACAGCCGCTGGCCCAGTGGAAGGGCAAGATCCTGGTGCTCAACTTCTGGGCCACCTGGTGCCCCCCGTGCCGCCATGAGATCCCGGCTTTTTCGGCCATGAGCAGCAAATACCGGGACAAAGGGGTTCAGTTTGTCGGCATCAGCATCGACACGGCCAGCAACGTGCGCAGCTTCCAGCGCGAGCACCAGGTCAGCTACCCGCTGCTGATCGCCGAGCCGTCCGTCGTGCAGCTCACCGAAAGCCTGGGCAACGCCGCCCAAGGCCTGCCATTTACCGTGATCGTCGACAAAACAGGCGTGATCAGCCGCGTAAAGGTGGGAATGCTTTCCGAAACCGATCTCGACACCACGCTGGGCCGCCTGACTCGCCCGTGAGGCACCGAAGGTGCGCCCTCGCGGTGGACAATTTGCGCCGAATTGCGGCAAACTTGCACACATGACGCGGAAAACTCGCCCCCAAGAAGCCCGCACCGAGAGCCTGCCGCAGCGTCGCGTACTGGTTCTGCATGGGCCCAACCTCAACCTCTTCAGCAGCCGGGATCCCATCTCCGGCGAGCAGCTCACGCTCGCCGACATCCACGGCGCGATGGAGAGCCGGGCCCGGGCCGATGGCGTGCAGCTCGAATCCTTCCAGAGCAACCACGAGGGCGAGCTGATCGACCGGGTCCAGGCCGCCGGCAGCGAGGGCGTCGACTTCATCGTCATCAACCCGGCGGGCTACACCCACACCAGCGTCGCGCTGCGCGATGCGCTCTGTGAGGTCGCGATTCCCTTCGTCGAGGTGCATCTGGCCAACATCCATGCCCGCGAGCCTTTCCGCCAGCATTCCTACTTCTCCGACAAAGCCGTCGGAGTGATCTCCGGGCTGGGCGCCCAGGGCTATCAACTCGCCCTCGAGTTCGCCCTCGCCCGCCTCCGCGCCTCCGGCGCCTGACACAGACATATCCGCGGCCCCTCACCCGAGCGGCCGTAATACATTCAAGGGGAACACGATGGATCTTCGCAAACTCAAGAAACTGATCGACCTGGTCCAGGAATCCGGCATCTCCGAACTGGAAGTCACCGAAGGCGAAGAAAAGGTGCGCATCGCCAAGCACAGCAGCGCCCCGGCGCCGATGAACTACGTCGCCCAGGCCCCGGTGATGCACGCCGCCCCGGCTGCAGCCGCGCCGGCCGCCGCGGCCCCCGCCGCCAGCGATCCCGCCCTGCCCGAGGGCCACGTGGTCAAGTCCCCGATGGTCGGCACCTTCTACCGTGCCAGCGCCCCGGGCGCCAAGCCCATCGTCGAAGTCGGCCAGACCGTCGCCGTGGGCGACGTGCTGTGCATCATCGAAGCCATGAAGCTCATGAACGAAATCGAAGCCGACGCGGCCGGCACCATCAAGGCGATCCTCGTCGAGAACGGCGAGCCGCTCGAATACGGCGAGCCCCTCTTCGTCATCGGCTAAATCATGGCCATGTTCGAGAAGATCCTCATCGCCAACCGCGGCGAAATCGCCCTGCGGGTGCTCCGCGCCTGCCGTGAGCTGGGCATCAAGACGGTTGCCGTGCACTCCGAGCCGGACGCCGAAGCCAAGTACGTCAAGCTGGCCGACGAATCCGTCTGCATCGGGCCGGCCTCGTCGACCCTCAGCTACCTCAACATCCCCGCGCTGATCTCCGCCGCCGAAGTCACCGACGCCGAAGCCATCCACCCGGGCTACGGCTTCCTGTCCGAGAACGCCGACTTCGCCGAGCGGGTCGAGCAGTCCGGCTTCGTGTTCATCGGCCCGCGCGCCGAGACCATCCGCCTGATGGGCGACAAGGTCTCCGCCAAGGACGCCATGAAGGCCGCTGGCGTGCCCTGCGTGCCCGGCTCCGAAGGCGCCCTGCCCGACGACCCGAAAGAGATCGTCAAGATCGCCCGCGCCATCGGCTACCCGGTGATCATCAAGGCCGCCGGCGGCGGCGGCGGGCGCGGCATGCGCGTGGTGCACACCGAGGCCGCGCTGCTCAACGCCGTCACCACCACCCGCTCCGAGGCCGGCGCGTTTTTCGGCAACCCCATGGTTTACATGGAGAAGTTCCTGGAAAACCCGCGCCACGTGGAGATCCAGATCCTCGCCGACCAGCACGGCAACGCCATCCACCTGGGCGAGCGCGACTGCTCCATGCAGCGCCGCCACCAGAAGGTCATCGAAGAAGCGCCCGCGCCGGGCATCGAGCGCCGCCACATCCTGCGCATCGGCGAACGCTGCGCCGAGGCCTGCCGCAAGATCGGCTACCGCGGCGCCGGCACCTTCGAGTTCCTCTACGAGAACGGCGAGTTCTACTTCATCGAGATGAACACCCGGGTCCAGGTCGAACACCCGGTCACCGAACTCATCACCGGCGTCGACATCGTCCAGGAGCAGATCCGCGTCGCGGCCGGCCAGAAGCTGCGCTACCGGCAAAAGGACATCGAGTTCCGCGGCCATGCCATCGAATGCCGCATCAACGCCGAAGATCCATTCAAGTTCACCCCCTGCCCGGGCAAGATCGGCAACTGGCACGTGCCCGGCGGCCCCGGCATCCGCGTCGATTCGCACGTTTACAACGGCTACACGGTGCCCCAGCACTACGACTCGATGATCGGCAAGCTGATCGCCTACGGCGACACCCGCGACCAGGCCATCCGCCGCATGCGCATCGCCCTGTCCGAAATGCTCGTCGAGGGCATCAAGACCAACATCCCGCTGCACCAGGAACTGATGCTCGACGCCCGCTTCGTCGAAGGCGGCACCGCGATCCACTACCTCGAGCACAAGCTGGCCGGGCGCAACGAAGTCAATAAAAACTGATGTGGATCTCCGTCATCCTGCAGGCTGACGCGACGCGCGCCGAAGCCCTCTCCGAAGCGCTCATGGAGCACGGCGCCCTGTCGGTCAGCATCGACGACGCCGACGCCGGCACCGAGGCCGAGAAGCCCCAGTTCGGCGAGCCGGGCATGCACCCGGCCAGCCTGTGGGACCACAGCCGCGTCGTCGCGCTCTTCGACACCGACACCGACCTCGCCCAGGCCCTGGCCACCGCCTCCGCCGCGGTCGGGCTCGATGCCGTGCCGCCCTTCACCATCGAGGAAGTCGAAGAGCAGAACTGGGTGCAGCTCACCCAGAGCCAGTTCGACCCGATCCGCATCACCGACCGCCTGTGGATCGTGCCAACCTGGCACACCGCGCCGGACGCCGACGCGATCAACCTCGTCCTCGACCCCGGCATGGCCTTCGGCACCGGCTCCCACCCCACCACCCGGCTGTGCCTTGAATGGCTCACCGAGGTCGTCACCCCGGGCGTCTCGGTGCTCGACTACGGCTGCGGCTCCGGCATCCTGGCGATCGCCGCGGCCAAGCTCGGGGCGGGTGAAGTCACCGGCGTCGACATCGACGAGAAAGCCGTCTCCACCGCCGCCGACAACGCCGCCAACAACGGCGTCAGCCTGCACCTGCAGGTGTCGGCCAAGCCCCTCGACGGCACCTTCCAGCGGGTCGTCGCCAACATCCTGACCAACCCGCTCAAGATGCTCGCGCCGCTGCTCGCCGCCCGGGTCGCCCCCGGCGGCAAGCTCGCCCTCTCCGGCGTGCTCGAAGCCCAGGCCGCCGAGGTGATCGCCGCCTACGCGCCCTACATCGCCCTGCGCGTCGGTGACACTCAAGAAGGCTGGGTCCGCCTCGAAGGCGAGCACCCGGAACCGGCCGTGCCATGATCCTCGCCCGCTGCCCCGCGTGCGCCACCACCTTCCGGGTGCGCCCGGAGCAGCTGCGCGCCCGCCAGGGGCGGGTGCGCTGCGGCCATTGCCAGCACGCCTTCAACGCCCTCGAAACCCTCGTTGACGAGGGCACGGCCGACGAAGCCCTGGCGCTGGCCCCGGCCCCAGCCCAAAGCGAGCCCGCCCTCGCCGACAGCTCGCCCCCCCTCTTCGTCCTCGAAGAGAAGACCCAGATCGAACCCTTTCCGCCCATCGAGCCCTCGCCCGACGAGCCGGCCGCCGAGCCTGCCCAGGTCAGCCTGCCCGCGCCGGAGCCCTTCGAGCCCCCGAGCTTCGTGCTCGACGACGCCCCGCCCCCCGGCCCTGGCGAAAGTGCCGAGCCGGACTTCGAGATCCCGCCCCCGGCCGAAGAACTCCCCTCCGACGACCCGCGCATCGAACCCCACGGCGAAGTCGAACTCGCCGCCGACTGGCCGGCCGTCGAGATCAAACCCGAAGCCCCGCCGCCCGACGCCTTCGCCCTCCCCGACGACGAACCCATCGAAGCCCAGGCCGCGAGCCCCGCCAGTGACGGCAGCGGGCACGACATCGCGTTCGAACTCCCGCCCGCCACCGAGCCGGAGCCGGAGCCCGACACCTCTCTCCACATCGAGGCCGGCCCGCCGTTTGCACCGCCGTTCCGCCCCGAGTGGCCCGACGCCTCCGAGCTCGAACTCAAGGCCGAAGCGGCAGCGCCCCTCGACTTCGACTCCCTGCTGCATCGCCAGGACACCGGCGACAGCACCGCCGCAGCGCTGCCGGAAGCCGAAACCGCCAGCCCGGCCGCGGCCGCGCCGATCGCACCGCCGCCCGGCCACGAGGCCGACGCAGGCTGCCCCCCCGCCGACACCTGGCAAGGCAGCCCCGCGGGCGACGATACCGAGCCCGAAACCGAAGCCGAAGCCGCCGACGAGAAGCCCTCGGGCATGCTGCGCCAGGCCGCCTGGGCCGCCGGCGCCACGCTGCTGGCCCTCGTGCTGCTGGCCCAGGGCGTGCTCGTCTTCCGCAACCAGATCGTCCAGTCCTCGCCCCACATGCGGCCCTTCATGGAAAGCCTGTGTGCGACCATCGGCTGCGACCTGCCCCTGCCCCGCGATGCCACGCTGATCGCCATCGAAAGCTCCGACATCCAGCCCGACGCCGGCCGCGAAGCCTTCTTCACGCTCCACGTCACCCTGCGCAACCGGGCGGAGTTCGCCCAGGCCCACCCGCACCTCGAGGTCACCCTCACCGACGCCCGCGACAAGGCCCTCGTCCGCCGCGTGCTGGAGCCCGCCCAGTGGCTGCCCGCCGACGCCCCTAAAGACGCCTTCCCGGCCCACCGGGAGATCGCCGCCCAGGTCGCCTTCGAAGCGCCCCTGGTGGCCGCCGCCGGCTACCGCGTGTGGGTCTTCTACCCCTGAGCCCGCTCAAACCCCTCCAGAGTCATCCCCACATGTCCACGCTCATCTGCGGCTCCATCGCCTTCGATTCGATCATGGTTTTCCATGACCGCTTCCGCAACCACATCCTCCCCGAGCAGCTCCACATCCTGAACGTCTCGTTCTTCGTGCCCAAGATGCGCCGCGAGTTCGGCGGCTGCGCCGGCAACATCGCCTACAACCTCAAGCTGCTCGGAGGCGAACCGCTGATCATGGCCACCGTCGGCGACGACGCGGCGCCCTACCTCGAGCGCCTCGACCGCCTCGGCCTGCCCCGCCCCCACGTCACCCAGGTGCCCGGCAGCTTCACCGCCCAGGCCTTCATCACCACCGACCTCGACGACAACCAGATCACCGCCTTCCACCCGGGCGCGATGACGATGTCCCACCTCAACAAGGTGGGCGACGCCAGCGGCGTGCGCCTGGGCATCGTGTCGCCCGACGGCCGCGACGGCATGCTCGAGCACAGCCGCCAGTTTGCCGAGGCCGGCATCCCCTTCATCTTCGATCCGGGCCAGGGCCTGCCGATGTTCAACGGCGACGAACTGCTGGCCTGCCTGCAACTGGCCGACTACTGTACGGTCAACGACTACGAAGCCCGCCTGCTGTGCGACCGCACCGGGCGCAGCATCGAATCCCTGGCCACCGAGGTGAAGGCGCTGATCGTCACCCGCGGGGGCGAGGGCTCCGAGATCCACACCGGCGGCCGTCGCCTCGACATCCCGGCGGCCACGCCCGCGGCAGTCGAAGACCCGACCGGCTGCGGCGACGCCTACCGGGCGGGCCTGCTGTACGGTATCGACAACGGAATGGACTGGGACCAGACTGGCCGCCTCGCCTCCCTGATGGGCGCCATCAAGATCGCCAGCCGCGGCGGGCAGAACCACGCGCCCAGCCGCAGCGACATCGCCGAAGCCTATCTTGCGGCCTTCGGCACCACTCTTTGGTGAAAGGAAAAACCATGCGAATCCTCAATCTGACCATCGCCCTGCTTGCCACCGTCACCCTCGCCGGCTGCGCCAGCGGGCTGGGCGGCGGCGACTACCAGCGCGCCGAAGCCCGCCGGGTCATCAGCGTGCGGATGGGCGTCGTCGAGAGCGTGCGCCCGGTCAAGCTCGAAGGCACCAAGTCGCCGGTGGGCAGCCTCGGCGGCGCCGCGATCGGCGGCATCGCCGGCAGCACCGTCGGCCAGGGCAAGGGCGCAGCCATCGCTGCGGTCATCGGCGCCGTGGCGGGCGGCCTGGCCGGCGCCGCTGCCGAGGAGGGCATGACCCGCAAGCAGGGCATCGAGGTCACCCTCAAGATGGACAACGGCGAACTGCTGGCCGTCACCCAGGAAGACGGCGGCGAAAACTTCCAGCCGGGCGAACGCGTCCGCCTGCTGCAGGACGGCGGCACCACCCGCGTCACCCGCTGAAGCCGGCTGGCCTGCGCACACGCCAAAGGGGGCTGCGGCCCCCTTTGTTACGTTCATGTGCCGGTAACCCGGCGTTCAAGGCCGTGCAATGCAGCATTCCCACAATGCGCGAAAACCCCACGAGGATTCTCGCCATGCTGCAAAAGCAACAACAAAGCGCCCAGCGCCCCGGCCGCAACCTGCACGTCGGCCTCGCCACCAGCCAGACCGAGGTGCTGGAAGCCCAGAAGCTGCGCTACCGGGTCTTCGCCGACGAAATGGGCGCCCGCCTGCAGACGCGCACCCCCGGGGTTGACCGCGACCTCTACGACGCCTTCTGCGAACACCTCATCGTGCGCGACGAAGACGCCGGACGCATCGTCGGCACCTACCGCATCCTCTCGCCCAGCGCCGCCCGCGAAGTGGGCAACTACTATTCCGAGAGCGAGTTCGACCTCACCCGCCTGCGCCATCTGAAGAGCCGCATGGTCGAGATCGGCCGCTCCTGCATCGACGCCGACTACCGCTCCGGCGCGGTGATCACCCTGCTGTGGTCGGGCCTTGCCCGCTACATGCTCGAGAACAAGTACGACTACCTCATCGGCTGCGCCTCGGTGAGCATGGCCGACGGCGGGCACGCCGCGGCCAGCCTGTATAATCGGCTCAAGGACGAGCACATGTGCCCGCTCGAATACCGGGTTTTCCCGCGCACCCCGCTGCCCCTCCAGGCCCTGCGCCAGGACATCGAGGCCGACACGCCGCCCCTCATCAAGGGCTACCTGCGGGCCGGCGCCTGGATCTGCGGCGAACCGGCCTGGGACCCCGACTTCAACACGGCCGACCTGCCGGTGCTGCTGCCGGTTTCGCGGCTCGATGCCCGCTACGCCAAACACTTCATGGGACGCAAGGACTGAAACCCGCCAGCCCCACCCCGACCGCCGTCCGCCTGCTCCGCTACGCCCGCCTCGCCGTGCACCTGCTGCGCGGCACGGCGATCGCGGCCGTCGGCTTTCCATTCATCCGGCCCGAACGGCAGATCCGCCTCCGGCAGCGCTGGTCGGCCCAGCTCCTGAAGATCCTCGGCATCCGCCTCGAGAAGGACGAGCCCTTCGTCGCCCCCGGCAGCCTGCTGGTGGCCAACCACGTGTCGTGGCTGGACATCTTCGTGATCAACGCTGCCTACCCGGCTGCCTTCATCTCGAAGGCCGAGGTGCGTGACTGGCCGCTGATCGGCTGGCTCGCGGCCAAGAACGAGACGGTCTTCCTGCGCCGCGGCAGCCGCGGCCATGCCCGCATCGTGAATGCCGAGATCGCCAGCCTGCTGGGCCGCGGGCGCCAGGTGGCCTTGTTCCCGGAGGGCACCACCACCGACGGCAGCCACGTGCATCCCTTCCATGCGGCACTGCTGCAGCCGGCCATCGACGCCGGCGCCCCGATCCAGCCCCTGGCCCTGTGCTACCGCCTGCCGGACGGCCGCTTCACCCGCGCCCCGGCCTACGACGGCGACGTGAGCCTGCTGGATTGCCTGAAGGCCATCGTGGCCGAAAGGGAGATCGTGGCGCGCATCCACGTGACGCCGCAGCTGGCGACCGCCGAGCTGCCCGACCGCAAGCGCCTGTCCCAGAGCGCCCGCGCCGCGATCGTCGAGCGGATCGAAGCCAGCTGACGCAGCCGGCGCAGCCTACGAGGGCTTGACCTTGCCGTGGCTGAGCCCCGGGCAGGCCACCTGGAACACCGCCCGGTCTTCCAGCCGCACTGCGCTCAGCTCACGCCCCCACAGACAGCCCGAATCCAGCGCCAGCAGCCGGGGCTCGACCCGCAGCCCCAGCGCCGACCAGTGGCCGAACACCACCGTGGTGTCGGCGCTCTTGCGCCCGGGCACCTCGAACCAGGGCAGGTAGCCCTTGGGTGCCTTGGTGACTTCGCCCTTCACCTTGAAATCCATCTGCCCGTCGGGGGTGCAGAAGCGCATGCGGGTCATCGCATTGACGATCACCCGCATCCGCGCGTAGTCGCGCAGGTCGTTGTGCCAGGCCGCCGGCTCGCTGCCCCACATGTTGTGGAGCAGGTCGGCGTGGTAGGGGCCTGCCAAGGCGCCCTCGACCTCCCGGGCCAGCGCGCGGGCCTGGGGCACGCTCCAGCCGGGCAGGAGGCCCGCGTGCACCATCGCGAAGCCGTCTTCCACATGCATCAGCGGCCGCGTGCGCAGCCAGCCGAGCAGGGCGTCGCGGTCGGGCGCGTCGAGCACGGCCTGGATGGTGTCGTCCTTGCCGCGGCTGCGCACCGCACCGTAGGCCACCATCAGCAGGTAGAGATCGTGGTTGCCGAGCACCGTCACGGCAGCCGGGCCCAGCTCGCGGACGAAGCGCAGGGTGCGCAGCGAGTCGGGCCCCCGATTGACGAGGTCGCCCACCAGCCACAGGCGGTCACGGGCCGGGTCGAAGTCGACCCGCTTGAGCAGGGCCATGAGCGAGGTGAAGCAGCCCTGGATGTCGCCGATCGCGTAAGTGGCCATGGCTCAGGCTCTCAAGGGGGTGGAATCGACCGCTTTCAGTTGCGGCGCAGACGGGCTCGGAGCGTACTCGGGCACCCAGTGGCGCAGCTCACGGCGCACTTCGGCCGCCCCGACCGCCCGACGCTGGCGCAGCCAGGCCAGCAGCACGTCGAGCCAGCCGTCGGTGGCGGGCTCGGCGCGGGCGATGCGCAGCTTGGGGTGATGGGTCGGGCGGGTGAGCTCGGAATCGGCGAGGAGCTCTTCGTAGAGCTTTTCACCGGGGCGCAGGCCGCTGAACACGATGCGGATGTCGGACTCGGAATGCCCCGAGAGGCGGATCATGTCCCGCGCCAGATCGGCGATGCGCACCGGCTCGCCCATGTCGAGCACGAAGATCTCGCCCCCGTGGCCCATCGAGCCGGCCTGCAGGACCAGCTGGGCCGCCTCGCGGATCGACATGAAGTAACGGGTGATCTCCGGATGCGTGACGGTGACGGGCCCGCCGGCGGCGATCTGCTCGGCGAACTTCGGGATCACGCTGCCGGCGCTGCCCAGCACGTTGCCGAAGCGCACGATCTCGAACTGGGTCTTGCCCTTCAGCGCCAGCGCCTGGCACACCCGCTCGGCGAGGCGCTTGGTGGCGCCCATCACGTTGGTCGGGTTGACCGCCTTGTCGGTGGACACCAGCACGAAGCGCGGCACATCGAAAGCCACCGCGCTGCGCGCCACCTGCCAGGTGCCGAGCACGTTGTTGCGCACCGCCTGCCAGGCGTTTTCGTCCTCCATCAGGGGCACGTGCTTGTAGGCCGCGGCGTGGAAGATCACGTGGGGCCGGAAGCGGCCGATGATCTCATCCACCCGGATCGAGTCCTTCACGTCACCGGCGATCGCCACCACCTGGACGGTGGGGAAATGCACCGCGAACTCCTCGGTCAGCCGGTACAGGGCGAACTCGCTCAGCTCGAAGCAGACCAGCACAGATGGCTCGAAACGTGCGATCTGCCGGCACAGTTCGGAGCCGATCGACCCGCCGGCCCCGGTCACCATCACCGCCTTGCCGCGCAGGTATTCGCGCACCTCGGCGGTGTGGATGCGCACCGCGTCGCGGCCGAGGAGATCCTCGACGTCCACCTGGCGCACCTGGCTCACGTTGACGCGGCCGGTCATCACGTCCTCGATGCCGGGCAGGATCAGCGCCTTCACGCCGGCCCGCACGCAGGCGCTGGCCGCCACCCGGCGCTTCTCGTGGCCCTCCCCGGGCATCGCGATGATCGCGTGGCCGACCTTCATCTCCTCGGCCAGCCGGTCGAGCTCGGCGATGCCGCCCAGCACCTCGCAGCCGTGGATCTCGCGCCCCCGGTGGCCCGGCGTATCGTCGAGCACCCCGACCACCCGCCACTCGGCCGAGCGGGACAGGTCGCGCACCAGATTGACCGCCGCCTCGCCGCCCCCCAGCACCAGCACCGGCTGCCCCTGGGCGCGCAGCCCGCCGTACATCCGGAACTCCTTCCAGGTACGGTAGAGGGCCCGGCTGCCGCCCATGTAGATCGCCAGCAGCATCGGCTGCAGCAGATACACCAGCCGCGGCACCTCGGGGGCATAGCGCACCGCCACCACCACCACCAGCGGCGTGAGCACGCCCGCCACCACCACCGCCCGGGCGATGCACAGCAGATCCGGCAGGCTCGCAAAGAGCCACAGGCTGCGGTACAGGCCGAAGGCCCGCAGCAGCCCGCCCTGGAGGGCGATCACGACGATCAGCCCCAGCTGGAAGCCCGGCAGGAACTCGGGCGGCATGCTGAAGTTGAAGCGGATCAGGTACGCCCCCCACCACGCGAGGGCAACGCCGATCACGTCGGAGAGATAAACCAGGAGGGGGTGATGGATTCGCTTTATCAAGGCTTTACAGGCTCAGCGGCCCGGTGTCGGCGCCAGGCGCAGTCGATCCGGTAGCCGACGATCAGATGTGCGGTAATGCACATTGTAATGATGGCGCACTGCAGCGAGAACCCCATTTGCAGCCCGGCCAGCGCCGCCGCCCCGCAACCGGCCATCAGCCCATAGGCACGCAGCGCCGTGCCCCGGTGGCCCAGGCCCATCTGCACCATGCGCTGATAGTAATGGCTGCGATGGGCCTGCCAGACCTTTTCGCCGCGCAGCGCCCGCCGCAGCAGGGTCACGGTGGCGTCGAGGATGAAGGGCGCGAAGACCAGCAGGGGAAACCACAGGGGCCAGGCATCCGCCCGCCAACCCACCAGCCCCAGCGCCCCGGCCAGGAAACCGAGGGGCACCGACCCCACGTCGCCCATGAAGATGCGTGCCGGGTGGAAATTGAAGCACAGGAAGCCCGCCGCCGCCGCCGCGACGCCCGCGCAAACGGCCGCCAGCGCCGACTCGCCAGCCAGGCCCGCCGCCCACGCGAAGGCCCCGAAGCCGAACACCGCCATGCCTCCGGCGAGCCCGTCCGAGCCGTCCATGAAGTTGTAGAGGTTGCCTATCCACACCAGCCCGAGCAGCAACAGCAAGCCCATCGTCCAGCCACCGGCCACACCGGCCACGACCAGGAAGGCGCCGGCGACGAGCAGCTGGGCCAGCAGGCGCAGCCGCGCCGACAGGCCGGCCCGGTCATCCGCCAGCCCCAGCCCCGCCAGCACGAAGGCGCCGCACAGGGCCGCCAGCAGCGCGCGCCCTGCCCCACCCGTCGCAATCGTCACCAGCGCCGCCGCCACGACGCCCGCCATCACCCCCACCCCGCCGGTGCGCGGCGTCGGCCGCACATGCAGCGAGCGGGCGTTGGGGTGATCCAGAAAATACAGCCACGAGCCGGGCCGGCAACACAACCAGGTCACCCCCAGGGCAACGGCGAAGGCCGCCACGGCCGCTGTCAGCAGCCCGCTCTCAACGCCCACCGAGCATCTCCCTCAAACCTTCGGCCAGCCCCACCCGGGCGCGCCAGCCGAGCTCCCGCTCGATGCGGGCCGGCGAATAGCAGGCCGACCCGAGCAGCCGCCCGAGCGCCTCGCTGTCGAGCGGGACGCGCCGCGCAAACAGCCGCTCGATGCCGTCCCCCACCCGGGCCGCAACAACCAGCACCCCCTGCGGCACCGACCAGGCAACCGGCGCCAGGCCCTGGGCCGCCCGCAGCGCATCGAACAGCTGCCGCCCGGAGTGGGTTTCCGGATGGGCCACGATGTAGCAGCCGCCCGCCGCCCGCGGGTCGAGGGCCACCAGGCGGATCGCCGCCACCACGTCCGAAACATGCACCAGCGAGCGCCGGTTGCCGGTCTCCGGCAAGGGCGGGAACACACCCCGCCGGACCAGCGCCGCCATGCGCTCGAGGTTGCCGCGCCCGCCCGCGCCATACACCATCGCCAGCCGCAGGCTCACGGCGTGCATGCCGTGGTGCGTGGCGGCGGCCCGCAGGGCGTCCTCGGCGGCCCGCTTGGCCTGCCCGTAGGCGCCCGCAGGCGGCTCGGGCCAGTCCTCGTCGACGCACGCATCGAGCGGCTCGCCCATCGCCTTTACGCTGGAGAGGAACACGAAACGCCGCACCCCGGCACGCCCGGCCGCCTCGGCCAGCGCCCGCGTGCCCTCGAGATTGACCCGCCGGTGGCGGGCCGCCTCATCCTCACCGAGCGCCCCGAAGGCATGGGCGTGGCCGGCGCAGTGGAAGACGGTGTCGATGCCCTCGCAGGCCCGTGCCAGGCTGGCCGGGTCGGCCAGGTCGCCGCGGATTTCATCGGGGCCCGACGCATCGCCCCGGGTCAGAATGCGCACGGCGAGGCCATCGGCCCGCAGCGCGGCGACCAGCCGGGCACCGATGAACCCGCGCCCGCCGGTGACGAGGCAGCGGCCGAGCGTCAAAACGCCTCCCGGCGCCGCCAATAGCTGGCGAAGCGCGGCACGCCGTCGCGGGTCAGCTCGCGGTAAACAAAGGTGACCTGGGCGCCCACCGGCGGCGGATCGCGCCGCTCGGCGTCGGTGAAGCCGGTGCCGAGCTGGAAGCGCACGCCGGCGGCCGTCTCGACCAGCAGCGCGCCCATCATCCCGGTGAGGCGCCCACGCCCGGGCAGGTGCGCGACAACCGTGGCCTCGGCGTCGAGCCGGGGCTTGAGCTTGAGGAGCGCATCGCTGCGCCCGGTGAGGTAAGGGGCGTCGGCCCGGTGCAGCATCAGGCCCTCGCCGCCGGCCGCCACGACGGCGTCGAGGCGGGCCTGCAGCGCGGCCCGGTCGGCCACCCGGAACTGCTCCACCACCTGCAGCCAGGGCACCCCGGCGCGGGCCACGATGGCTTTCAGGCGCTCGACCCGCTCGGTGAAGCTGCCGGCGCCATCGGGCTGCTCGAACACCATGAAGCGCACCTGCCGCCATTCGTCGTCGCGCGGCTGCTGGCGGCGCACGATGCCGGACAGCTCGGCAAAGCGCCCGCGGCCCAGCCACAGCTCGCCGTCGAGGGGCTCTGACGGCAAGGCGGCGACGAACCAGGCCGGCGCCGGCACCGTACGGCCACTGCGGAAGCGCAGGCTCTGCCCGTCCCACAGGGCGCGGGCGCCGTCGAGCTTCTCGCTGACCCAGTAGTCCTCCAGCGCCACGTCACCGCGCAGCACCTCGGCGAGCAGCAGCGGCGGCGCGACGGGGCCGGCAGCCAGCGCGGAGGGCAGGCCGCCCGCGAGGACCAGGGCCAGCGCAAAGGCACGCAGGCAGGAGGCAATACGTGTTTGGGTCGCCATGGGTCAGAACCACCGCCAGCCGTGCTTGTTGAAGAATCGCGCGGCACCGCTCACGAAGAGCCGGATGTGGTGCAGGCCCTTCCGCGCCGCGTGGCCGCCATGATGCACCACCTTGACCGCCGGCACATATGCGATTCGCGTCACGCGCGCCGCCCGCAGGCTCAGGTCGTAGTCTTCAAAGTACAGGAAGAAGCCGGGATCGAAGCCCCCCAGGCGGCGCAGCACATCGGTCCGGAACAGCATGAAGGCGCCGCTGACGAGGGGCGGGTCCCACAGCACCTGTTCGCCGATGAGGTCCTGCATCTCGTAGCGGGCCATGCGGCGGGCGTTGAGGCGGCGCAGCCAGCCCGGCGCGAAGCCGCGCAGGAACAGGTCGAAAACCGCCGGCACCCGCTTGCAGAGATACTGGATGCGCCCGTCGTCCCAGTGGGCCGCCGGCGCGAGGAGGCCGCACTCGGGGTGGGCGGCCATGAAGGCCCGGGCCTCGACGAGGGCGTCGGGCGCCAGCTCGAGGTCGGGGTTGAGGATCAGGTGGAAGTCGCCGGCGCCATCCAGGCTGAGGTTGTGGCCCCGCCCGAAGCCCACGTTGCCGTGGCCGGAAATGTGGTGCACCGTCCAGCCGGCGGGCAGTTCGAGCCCGGCCAGCGCCGCGGCGCTGCCACCGTTGTCGATCAGGAAGAGGTCAGGCTGGAGGTCGGCCCGCCGGCTGGCCACTTCGAGGGCGGCCAGTGTGGCCCGCAGCAGGTCGGGCTCGGGGCGGTACAGCACGAGGCTGACGGTCAGGGGCGCCATGCCTGCCTTTCGTTGCAGGGCACGGGCGCCGGCGCCGGGCGCCCCCGGCGGAAATCAGAGCTTGTAGTAGCTCCGGTACCACTCGACGAAACGCCCGACACCTTCGCGTACCGGGGTTTCCGGCTTGAAACCGGTCCAGGCATTGAGTTCGTCGGTGTTGGCATAGGTGGCCGGCACATCGCCGTCCTGCAGGGGCATGAAGTTTTTCTCGGCCTTGACGCCCACGGCATCCTCGATGGCCTCGATGAAGCCCATCAGCTCGACCGGGTTGTTGTTGCCGATGTTGAACACGCGGAAGGGCACATTGCTGCGCCCCGGATCGGGCAGGTCGGCATTGTAAGCGGGATCGGGCTCGGCGACACGGTCCATGGTGCGGATGACGCCCTGCACGATGTCATCGATGAAGGTGAAGTCGCGCTTCATCTTGCCGTGGTTGAACACGTCGATCGGGCGGCCTTCGAGGATCGCCTTGGTGAACAGGAACAGCGCCATGTCGGGGCGGCCCCACGGGCCATACACCGTGAAGAAGCGCAGGCCGGTGGTGGGCAGGCCGAAGAGGTGGCTGTAGGTGTGGGCCATCAGCTCGTTGGCCTTCTTGGTGGCGGCGTAGATGCTGACCGGATGGTCGACGCTGTCGTGCTCGGAGAACGGCATCTTGGTGTTGCCGCCATACACGCTGGAGCTGCTGGCATACACCAGGTGCTGCACCTTGCTGTGGCGGCAGCCTTCGAGGATGTTCATGAAGCCCGCCAGGTTGCTCTCGATGTAGGCGTGGGGGTTGACCAGCGAATAGCGCACGCCGGCCTGCGCCGCCAGGTGGATGACCCGGTCGAACTTCTCTTCGGCGAAGAGCTTTTCCATGCCTTCCCGGTCGGCCACGTCGAGCTTGACGAAGCGGAAGTTCGCGTGGGGCGTCAGGCGCGCCAGGCGGTCGAGCTTGAGCTGGACGTCGTAGTAGTCGTTGAGATTGTCGATGCCGACGACTTGATCGCCGCGGGCCAGCAGAACCTGGCTGGTGTGCATGCCGATAAAACCGGCGGCACCGGTAACGAGGATTTTCATGAGCGTGGGGACGATCCGGATTGTTGGGTTCGGGGACAGCCGGGGCCGAACGGGCCACCGTGGGCAGATCAAGCAATCAAGCGGCTGTCAGGCCGTCGATTTTCGCATGCGGCTCATGCAGGGTAAATCCTCGAAACAACTTGTCCGTGCCTTCTGTAACGACCCGTTATACTTTGCACTCTTCATCAGCCTTGCCAACGCCTTGATTCTGCGCAGCCTTTACACCCTCGTCTGGCTCATCGCACTTCCCTTCGTGGTGCTGCGCCTGCTGTGGCGCGCGCGGCGCCAGCCCGCCTACCTGCGGCACATCCCCGAGCGCTTCGGCTTCTACCGCACGCGCCTCAACAATCCGGTGATCTGGCTGCACGCCGTCTCGGTGGGCGAAACCCGTGCCTGCGCGCCGCTGCTGCACGCCCTGCTCGACACCTACCCGGACCACCGGGTGCTGCTCACCCACATGACGCCCACCGGCCGCGCCACCGCCGCCGAGCTCTACGGCCACCTCGCGCCGCGGGTGCAGAGCGCCTACCTGCCCTACGACATCCCATGGGCGATCGCGGGCTTCCTGCGGCACTTCCACCCGCGCATCGGCATCCTGATGGAAACCGAGCTGTGGCCCAACCTGGTGCACGCCTGCCACCACACCGGCACCCCGCTGGCGATGGTCAACGCCCGCCTGTCGGCCCGCTCGGCCAGGGGATACGGCCGCATCGGCGGCCTCGCCCGCGAGGCCTTCGCCCACCTCTCGGCGATCGGCGCGCAAACCGAGGCCGACGGCCAGCGCATGACCGACCTGGGCGCCCGCTACGTGATGATCACCGGCAACATCAAGTTCGACATCGCGCCGCCGCCGGCCATGCAGGCGCTGGCCGCCGACTTCCGCAACCGCTTCGGGCCGCAGCGCGAGATCCTCCTCGCCGCGAGCACCCGCGAGGGCGAGGAAGGCCCGCTGCTCGAGGCCTTCGCCCGGATGTGCCCGCCCGAGGTGCTGCTGGTGCTGGTGCCCCGCCACCCCGACCGCTTCGACGAGGTCGCCAGGCTTATCAAGCGCGCCGGCCTCAAGATGCAGAAGCGCTCGAAGGGCGTGCCGGTGATGGCCGACACCCGGGTCTGGCTGGGCGATTCGATGGGCGAGATGTACGCCTACTACGGCGCCGCCGACGTGGCGGTGATCGGCGGCTCGTGGGCCCGGCTGGGCGGCCAGAACCCGATCGAGGCCAGCGCCGTCGGCTGCCCTGTCATCGTCGGCCAGCACACCTTCAACTTCAAGGCAGTCTGCGAGCAGGCCATCGAGGTGGGCGCGGCGGTGCGCGCCGATGACATCGAGGACGGCCTGCGGGTGGCCCTCGAGATCATCGCCGACCCGATCCGCCGCAAGGCCATGAGCACCGCCGGCAGCCTGTTTGCCCACTCCCACCGGGGCGCCACCGGCCGCACGATGGACCTCATCACGCCCCTGCTGCGCACCGCCCGCCCGCGCCGGCCGGGCGAGCGCTGAGGCGGCCAGCCCTCAGCGCAGCAGGTAATCCACCACCCAGCCGGCGAAGATCGCCGCGCCGACCCAGTTGTTGTGCAAGAACGCCTTGAAGCACTTCGGGCGGTCGCGCTCGCGGATCAGGGTGTAGTGGTAGGCCATCAGGCCCGCAGCCGCCGCCAGCCCGGCCAGGAAGGGCACGCCGGCGCCGGTCTCGAGCCCGCACCAGCCGAGCAGCAGCAGCGTTGCCGCATAGCAGATCATGATCGCCGCAACCTCGAAGCGGCCGAAGGTGATTGCCGAGGTCTTGATGCCGATCTTCAGGTCGTCGGGCCGGTCCACCATCGCGTACTCGGTGTCGTAGGCCACCGCCCAGAACACGTTGGCGAGCAGCATCACCCACGCCACCAGCGGGATGTCGTTCTGGAAGGCCGCGAAGGCCATCGGGATGCCGAAGCCGAAGGCGATGCCCAGGTAGGCCTGCGGGATCGCCAGGAAGCGCTTGGTGTACGGGTAGCTGCCGGCCAGGAACACCGCCGGCACGCTCATCGCTATGGTCAGCCCGTTGAGCGGCAGCACCAGCAGGAACGACAGCACCGACAGCCCCGCCGCCAGCCCGAGGGCCTCCTTCGGGCTGATCCGGCGGGCCGCCAGCGGGCGGTTGCGGGTGCGCTCCACGTGGCCGTCGAAATCCTTGTCGGCGTAGTCGTTGATCACGCAGCCGGCCGAGCGCATCAGCACCGTGCCGACCACGAAGATCGCCACCACCCACGCCGCCGGCCGGCCGTCGCTGGCCACCCACAGGGCCCACAGGGTCGGCCACAGCAGCAGCAGGATGCCGATGGGCTTGTCAAGGCGCATCAGCTTCTCGTATTCGGACAGGCGCTGGCGCAGGCTGAGGGGGCTCAGGGTGGTCATGGGTTCAGGTTCCGGATCGCCGGCAGGAAGATTTCGGTCACGAGGAGCGGCGCCCCGTGGCGCCGGAAGGCCGAGCGGCGCGCCCACAAGGCAGGCAACGCAGGCTCGCCGAGGGCCCGGGCCGCACGGTGCCAGCGGAAATCCCGGGCATCGAGGCGGGCCGCCTCGAGGGGCGAGCGCCGCACCCGCGGGTCGTCGAACAGCACCGCCGCCAGCGGCCGCCCGCCGAGGCCGTGGAGCAAATGCCAGGCGGCCGGGATCGTCGTGGCCGCCACCAGCGAGCGGGCAAACACCACCGGCTCGCCGTCGGCGACCAGCAGCACCTCGCGCTGCCACAGCGCACCGTGGCGCTGCACGCCGAGGGCCGCCAGCTCGTCCGGCAGCACGCAGCCCTTGCCCTGGCCCACCACCTCCAGCGAGAAGCGCCCGCAGCGGGCGCGGATGCGCGCGGTGAGCGAACTGTCGTCGGTGAGCCAGCCGCGCATCCCGCGTGGGGCCTGCCAGGCCGCCATCCGGAAAGGGTCGCGGCCGGGGAAATGGGCGAGAGTCATGACTGCGAAAACAGGGTCGGGACAAGCGGCGCAATTGTAGGGGTTTTCGTGCGCCCGGGAGGAGCTATTCGGCGCCTGGCCACCCATACGCCGGGGTGGGCGCCCCCGTGCCGAGGCCGGACTCGATCGCCACGGACGCCCGGCGGCAGGGCGTCGCCGTCGCTCCCGGCCCGGGGCCTATCCTTTTTGACTAAAGATCACAAAACCTGCAAGAATCTTCGACAAAAATATAAAAAAAGGCGTCTTTGCCAATCATAACAAAGTGGCGTTGAGCTTCGCCCCGACAAACGCCCTGGAGGAAGCCGCGATGCAAGCCTCAGTCGTTGCGCTGGTCCGCAACACCTCCTATCAGGCGGAGGCGCTGCGGCAGTCGGTCGAGCACGCCCTGGCGCTGATCGGGCAGCCCTTGTCCCGCCTCATCCGGCCGGGCGACCGGGTGCTCGTCAAGCCTTACCTGCGCCACGGCCCGATGCGGGCGCCGGAAACCCGCATGGTGTCCCACCCGGCGCTGATCGAGACGCTCATCGGCATGGTCCGCGACTGTGGCGGGCACCCGCTGCTGGGAGACGAGGGCTCGCGGCACCTGCATCGCACCCAGCCGCCCCCCGACGAGATGTGGCTCCACCTGCTGGCCGAGCGGGCCGGCGCCGAGCTGGTCAGCTTTGCCAAGGCGGGCGGGCGCCTCGTCCCGAGCGGCATCCCGCGCCCCGCCCAATACCTGCTCAGCCGCGCCGTGCTGGATGCAGACGTGATGATCAACCTGGCCAACGCCGTCCTCCACCCGACCTTCGTGTGGAGCGGAGCGGTCAAGAACATGTTCAACGCGGTGGTCGGCGCCGGCAACGCCCAGCTCTTCGAGCTGCTGCGCGACCACGACGCCCTGAACGCCGCCGTCGCCGACCTGTGCCGGCTGGCCCGCCCGACCCTGTCGCTGTCCGACATGACCACCGTCTGCCCGGACTCGAAGGCCGACCTCTGGCGCGTGGGCCTGATCGGCGCCTCCACCGACCCGGTGGCGCTCGACAGCGCGTCGGTCCAGGCCCTCGGCTGGGACCCGGGGCAGATCGGCAGCCTGGTGTGGGGGCAGCGCCTGGGGCTAGGGCAGTGGGCCCGGCAGGACATCGACCTGCGCGGCCTGTCCTGGGCCGAGCTGCCCGTCTTCGCACAGGCCCCGCGCAGGGCGACGCCCATCGCCGCCGAGAGCCGGGTCCAGCGCACGCTGCGCGTCATCAACAAGACGACCCTGCGCCCACGCCCCATCATCGACGACAGGCGCTGCAACGGCTGCACCGACTGCATCCGGATCTGCCCCATCGGTGCGATCGCGGCCGCCCCCCACGGCAAGCCGCTCATCGACTACGCCCGCTGCGTGGATTGCATGGTGTGCGCCGACGCCTGCGGGGAGCAGGCCATCCGGCCGGGCATGCGGGGCTGGCAGGCCACGGCCCTGTGGCCGCTGCAGCTGGCCCGCAAGGCCTGGCGGCGCAGCAAGACGGGCTACGTGTGGCATGTGGGAAACGTTTCGATACGCCTGCAGTTCAAGAAGACCAAGCCGGTGCGCAAGCCGCGCCCCACCACCCCGCCCGGCATCACCCGAAAGGAAGGCAGCATGCAAGCCTCGAGCAGCCCGCAAGGCACCCCACCCGGCACCGGGGGCGTCGCGCTCATCGTCGGGGTCGGCCCCGGGCTGGGCACCTCACTGGCCCGCCGCCTTGCCCGCGAGGGCATGGACATCGCCCTCGTCGCCCGCGACGGCCATCGCCTCGAGGGCCTGGTCGCCGAGCTCGAGGGCCTCGGCGTGACGGCCCGCATTTACCCCTGCGACATCACCGAGGACCCCGCCGTCACCGCGATGGTCCGCGCCGTGTGCAGCGAGCTCGACGTGCCCAGGCTCGCGGTTTACTGCACCGAACACTTCGGGCCCGGCCACGTGGTCGACATCGAGACCGCGGCCTTCGTCGATTGCTGGGAGGTCAATTGCCTGGGCGCCTTCCTGGTCGGCCGCGAGGTGGCGCGGGCGATGCTGACCCGCGGCGCCGGCACCCTCATCTTCACCGGCGCCACCGCCGCCATGCGCGGCCGCGAGGGCTACGCCAACATGGCCGTCGGCAAGTGGGGCCAGCGGGCCCTGGCCCAGTGCATGGCGCGGGAGCTCGGCCCGAAGGGCATCCACGTGGCCCATGTGATCATCGACGGCGGGATCCTCAAGGAGGGCGGCTCGGCCCTGCAGTGGGAGCGCATGGCCGGCCTCTACCCCGACGAGATCGCCGAGAACTACCTGGCCCTGCACCGCCAGCACCCGAGCACCTGGCCCCAGGAGCTCGACCTGCGCCCCTGGCTCGAGAAGTTCTAGCGCCCCCAGGGCCGGGCTCCGCCCCCCGTGGGGGTGCAAGGCAACCTGGGGCGGCCCTGCG
>JAKLLM010000372.1 GCA_023150125.1 Zoogloea sp. | reverse complement strand
TTCCACGCCTTCAACGCCCTCACCGAGGCCAAGAAGCAGATCATCATCACCAGCGACACCTACCCCAAGGACGTCCAGGGCCTCGAAGACCGCCTGATCTCGCGCTTCGACTGGGGCCTTACGGTGCAGATCGAGCCGCCCGAGCTCGAGATGCGCGTCGCCATCCTTAAAAAGAAGGCCGAGGTCGAGCGCATCGCGCTGGACGACGACGTCGCCTTCCTGATCGCCAAGAACCTGCGCTCCAACGTGCGCGAGCTCGAAGGCGCCCTTAAAAAGGTGCTCGCTTTCGCCCGCTTCCACGGCCGCGAGGTGACGCTGGAAGTGGCCAAGGAGGCCCTCAAGGACCTCCTCAACGCCCACAACCGCCAGCTCACCGTCGAGTTCATACAAAAGACTGTCGCCGACTACTACAAGATCAAGGTCGCCGACATGCACTCCAAGAAGCGCACCCGGGTGATCGCCCGGCCGCGCCAGGTGGCCATGTTCCTCGCCAAGGACCTCACCCCCATGAGCCTGCCGGCCATCGGCGAGGCCTTCGGCGGCCGCGACCACACCACCGTGCTGCACGCCTGCCGCACCATCGCCGAGCTCCGCCTCGGCGACACCCAGCTCAACCACGACCTGCACGTGCTCACCCAGGTGCTGCGCGGATGACGCCCCCCGATTTCAAGCCTGCCGCAACCACCAGCAACGACACGGAGACCTGATCTCATGCTGCTCTTCACCGCGCCCCGCGATGCCCTCCTCGCCCCGCTGCAATCGGTATCCGGCATCGTCGAGAAACGCCACACCCTGCCGATCCTCTCGAACGTCCTGATCGAGAAGAAGGGCGACGCGCTCACCCTGCTCGCCACCGACATCGAGATCCAGATCCGCAACCGCACCACCGCCGCCCTCGGCGCCGACGACGTCGCGATCACGGTGGGTGCCCGCAAGCTGCAGGACATCCTGCGCGCCCTGCCCGACACCGCCGACGTCAGCCTCACCCTCGACGACAAGCGCGTCACCCTCAAGGCCGGCAAAAGCCGCTTCCAGCTGCAGACCCTGCCCGCCGCAGACTACCCGCGCCTGGCCCCGCCCGAAGGCGAAGGCGTGCATTTCACCACCACCCAAAAGGCCTTCAAGAAGCAGCTCGCCCAGGTGCAGTACGCGATGGCCCAGCAGGACATCCGCTACTACCTCAACGGCCTCCTCCTGGTCGTGGCCGGCGACATGCTGCGCATGGTCGCCACCGACGGCCACCGCCTGGCCTACGCCGCCTCCCCGCTGGTCGGCGACTTTGCCCGCACCGACGTCATCCTGCCGCGCAAGACGGTGGTCGAGCTCGCCCGCCAGCTCGCCGACTCCGACGACGCCCTCGAGGTCGCCATCGTCGGCAACCAGATCGTCTTCCGCTTCGGCCACATCGAGCTCATCTCCAAGCTCATCGACGGCAAGTTTCCCGACTACGAGCGGGTCATCCCCCAGGGCCACCCCAAGCTCGTCAAGGCCAGCCGCCTGGCGCTGCTGCAGTCGCTCCAGCGCGCCGCCATCCTCACCAACGAGAAGTTCCGCGGCGTGCGCCTGATGCTCTCCGAAGGCAGCCTCAAGTTGGTGTCCACCAACGCCGAGCAGGAAGAAGCCCAGGAAGAACTCGAAGTCGACTACAGCGGCGACGCCCTCGACATCGGCTTCAACGTCACCTATCTCCTCGACGTGCTCAACAACCTGTCCGCCAACGAAATCGAGATCCGCTTCAACGACGGCAACGCCAGCGCCCTCTTCGGCCTGGCCGACGACCCCGATTTCAAGTACGTAGTCATGCCGATGAGAATCTAATCCGCAGCTTCACTTCCCGACTGCGAGCCCCCGTCAGGGGGCGTCCGTGCCTGTACCAGTAGAACCGAGAACACCATGTCCGATACCCCGCAAACCCCCGCCGCCGACAACTACGACGAATCCAGCATCCAGCAGCTCGAAGGGCTGGAGGCCGTGCGCAAGCGTCCCGGCATGTACATCGGCGACACCTCCGATGGCACCGGTCTGCACCACATGGTGTTCGAAGTCGTCGATAACGCCATCGACGAAGCCCTCGCCGGCCACTGTGACGACATCGTCATCACCATCCACGCCGACAACTCCATCTCCGTCACCGACAACGGCCGCGGCATCCCGGTCGGCGTCAAGATGGACGACAAGCACGAGCCCAAGCGCTCCGCCGCCGAGATCGTCATGTGCGTGCTCCACGCCGGCGGCAAGTTCAACCAGAACAGCTACAAGGTGTCCGGCGGCCTCCACGGCGTCGGCGTGTCGTGCGTGAATGCACTCTCCAAGTGGCTGCGCCTCACCGTCGCCCGCGACGGCCACAAGCACTTCATGGAATTCAACCGGGGCGTGCCGCAGAACCGCGTCATCGAGGTCGTCGACGGCGTCGAGACCAGCCCGCTGGCCATCCTCGGCGACACCACCAAGCGCGGCACCAAGGTGCACTACCTCGCCGACGAAGAAATCTTCGGCACCGTCGAATACCACTACGAAATCCTCGCCAAGCGCCTGCGCGAGCTGTCCTTCCTCAACAACGGCGTCAAGATCCGCCTCGTGGACCAGCGCACCGGCAAGGAAGAAGACTTCGCCTTCGCCGGCGGCGTGAAGGGCTTCGTCGAATACATCAACCGCGCCAAATCGGTGCTGCACCCCACCGTCTTCCACTCCAGCGGCGAATCCATCCAGAACGGCGTGCCCATCACCGTCGAAGTCGCCATGCAGTGGAACGACAGCTACGCCGAACAGGTGCTGTGCTACACCAACAACATCCCGCAGG
>JAKLLM010000371.1 GCA_023150125.1 Zoogloea sp. | reverse complement strand
TTTCACGGTGTCGCCACTCACTACCTGCCGAACTATCTCGGCTGGCGGCGGGCACTCGACACGCGCCGGCTAGATACACCCGAAAAGATGCTCCTCGCCGCTATCGGAGTATTTCCACAGGCAACGGTGACATAGCCAAACAAAAACGCGGTGGCGGGCGGAATGCCCGGCCACCGCGTCGGCGGTGTTCCAGCGAGCGGGCTGCGCCCGCTCAGGCCGTCAGAACGGCGTCACCTGCAGCGGGGTGTGACGCATGTGGAGGCGCAGGCCGAGCGCGGCCATGTGCTCGCCCTGGCGGGCCAGGACGGCCTTGGCCAGCGGCAGGAAAACGTCTTCCTCGAACTTGGCATGGGCCTGGTAGTTGGCCACCAGCAGCTTGATCGCGTCGACATCCACATCACCCGCGCCGCCGTGGGCGATGGCGTCGAGCTGGGGCTCGAGCTTGGACCACACGGATTCGAGGTGGCGGTGCTCACGCACCAGGCGGTCGACCGCCTCCTGGGCCTTGCTGCGCTCGTCGGCATTGGCGTTGGCGATGACGGCCGGGAACAGCTCGCGCTCTTCCTCGTCGTGGTGCTCGAAGATCGACGAGCGGAAGAAGCGCACCGCCTCGGCGGCGAGCCGGTGAGCCTGCCGGGCCGGTTCGAGCAGCGGAACCAAGCTGTCGAGATCGTTCAGGTGGCGGACGATCCCGGAATGGCATTGCGAAAAGTTGTCGAGCGGTGCCGACTCGAGGTTGGCGTTCGATGAAGTCATAGGGTTCTCCTTTTATTTTGGGCGAAGGATTGAGCGATCTGGCGCTCTTGTCGAGATTGCAGCCTATGCGAAGCGGAAGCGCCGTGGCCTGAGCACGCTCAAGCCCGGACAGGCCGGCCGAGGGTTGGCCAGCTGTCCCGTAACTTCCTTATCGCATTGCTAGTGTAACCCCGCCGCCGACTCCGTGTCTGCCCGCCGCAAGCAGGCCCGCCGCGGGGCGGCGGGCGGGTCAGCGCCCCGCCCGCGAGATCCTCAGCTGGCCGCCCTCCTGCACCAGGCTGAAGTGCCGCAGCACATCCATCCCCAGCAGGGCCTGCCCGTCCATGCCCGGCATCACCGCCACCCGCGGGTTGCGCAGCTCGAAGGCCCCGAAGCGGATCGACGGCACCCGCGCCACGCAGCCCTCGGCCGTGCCGTTGGCGGTGCGGAAGACCTCCGGGCGGCAACAGCCCGGCTCGCTGTCACGGCTCAGGTCGAAGCCGATCGCCGGGCAGGCGCGGATGCCGATCCGTTCGCCCAGCGCCTGGGGGATGGAGGTGAGGCTGGCCCCGGTGTCGACGACGAAACGCACCGGCACCGCCGCCACCTCGCCGCCGACTTCGTAGTGGCCGCCGCGCCCGAGGCGCAGCACCAACGTGTCACCGTCGCGCACCTCGAGGGCCCGGCTGCCGCGGGTCGAATTCAACCAGGCGCTCGCCGCGACGGTGCCGAGCACGATCAGGCCGGTCCAGAACAGGGCCGGCAGGATCCAGCCGCCGGAGCGGGCGGCGGGCCGGTGATGAGGGCGAGGCGAGGGGGTGTCAGACATGCGGGGTTCCGGCAGCGATCCTGCGTGGCCTGGTCAGAGCGGCACGTGGGCAGGAGGTTCCCACCGCGACCGCTGCGGGCGGCCTACATCTCCAGCACCGCCGCCCCCTGCAGCGCGCCCCGCCGCAGCTGCGCCAGCGCGGCGTTGGCCTCTTCGAGCGGAAAGGCCGTCACCGCGGTGCGGACCGGGATGCGCGGCGCGAGCGCGAGAAAGTCGATGCCGTCCTGCCGCGTCAGGTTGGCCACCGAGCAGATGCTGCGCTCGCCCCACAGGTCGGCATACGGGAAGCCCGGGATGTCGCTCATGTGGATGCCAGCGCATACCAGCCGCCCGCCCTTTTCGAGCTGCTTGAGCGCCGCCGGCACCAGCGGGCCGGCGGGGGCGAAGATGATCGCCGCATCGAGGGCCTCGGGTGGCGCCTGCCCGGCCTCGCCGGCCCAGGCGGCGCCGAGCTGGCGGGCGAAGGCCTGGCTGTCCACGTCCCCCGGCCGGGTGAAGGCGTAGAAGCGGTGGCCCTGGTGGCCGATCATCTGGGCCACGATATGCGCCGCGGCGCCGAAGCCGTAGATGCCGACCCGCTCCGCGCTGCCCGCCAGGCGCAGCGCCCGGTAGCCGATGAGGCCGGCGCACAGCAGCGGGGCCTGCTCGGCAGCCTGGGCCGCGGTTTCGGCCAGCGGAAAGCAGTAGCGGGCATCGGCCAGGGTGTATTCGGCGTAGCCGCCGTCGATCTGGTAGCCGGTGAAGCGGGCGGTGTCACACAGGTTCTCGCGGCCGCTGGTGCAGTAGCGGCAGTGGCCGCAGGTCCAGCACAGCCAGGGCACGCCGACCCGCTGGCCGTCGGCGAAGCCCGCCACCCCCTCGCCGACGGCGGCAACCCGCCCGACGATCTCGTGGCCGGGGATCACCGGCAGCCGCGGCTCGGGCAGCTCGCCGTCGATCAGGTGCAGGTCGGTGCGGCACACGCCACAGGCCTCCACCCGCAGCAGCACCTGGCCCCGGCCGGGCCGCGGCACCGGCCGGCGCTCCAGGCGCAGCGCCTCGCCGGGGCGATGGAGCACCATCGCGCGCATGGTTTCGGGGATGGATGCGGTCATGGCAGGGCTCCCTTCTGGTCAGGTGTGCAGCGCATTTCGAGGATAGCGCATCGCCGGCAAAGGCGCGCCGGCGGCCCCGCCTGCGCGGCTAGAATGGCGGCATTGCGGCAGGCGGATGGCACGCCGCACGAAGGACGACCCGATGAGCACA
>JAKLLM010000370.1 GCA_023150125.1 Zoogloea sp. | reverse complement strand
TTGTCCATCGGCTCGCAGCTTACGCTCCACGCTTCCTTCCCACACTCGGTCGCCCTCACGCAGTTGCGCTTCACTTCGTTCGCGGTGATCAACTTACGGCGGGACTTGCACCCGCAGGAGTGCGCCCATGCTGGGCGCACGTAAAAAAGGAGCCTTGCGGCTCCTTTTCAGAGGGTGCTGTGCAGCCCGGAGGTCAGAACATGTCTTCCGGCATGGCCAGCGCAGCGGCGGCGCCATTCACCACCGAATACGCCAGGCCCGGCGCCTGGGACAGCACGTGGTCGGCATAGAAGCGCGCGGTGGTGACCTTGGCCTGGTAGAAACCCGCGTCGCCACTGCCTTCGGCCAGACGCCGTGCCGCAACCAGCGCAGCCCGGCCCATCTGCCAGCCGCCCGCCACGATGCCCAGCAGCTTGAGGAAGGGCACGGAGCCCACCGAGGCAGCCTTGATGTCCTGGCCGTAGGTGGCAACGATATAGGCCACGGCTTCCTCGAGGGCAGTGACGCCGGCGGAGAGCGACTTGCGCATCGCGGCAAACTCGTCGCCGGACGCCTCAGCCAGGCTGGCCTCGACCTTGCGCATCTCGGCGATCACGGCCTTCACGGTCTGGCCGCTTTCGCGGGCGATCTTGCGGCCGATCAGGTCGTTGGCCTGGATCGCCGTCGTGCCCTCGTAGATCGAGGTGATGCGCGCATCGCGGAAATGCTGGGCAGCACCGGTTTCCTCGATGAAGCCCATGCCGCCATGCACCTGCACGCCGGTGGAGGTGAGATCGATGCAGCTCTCGGTGAGCCAGCCCTTGACCACCGGGATCATCAGATCCACGAAGGCCTGGTTGTGGGCCCGCACCGCTTCGTCCGGGTGGTGATGGGCCATGTCGGTGGCCGCACCCACCACATAGGCGAGGGCACGCTGGGCTTCGATCTGCGACTTCATGCTCATCAGCATGCGGCGCACGTCGGCGTGGTGGATGATGCTTACCTTCGGGCCGCCGCGCACGCCGGCTTCGGTGCCCTGGACGCGATCCTTGGCGTAGGCCAGCGCCTGCTGGTAGGCGCGCTCGGAGAGCGCCAGGCCTTCCATACCCACCGCGAAACGGGCCTCGTTCATCATGATGAACATGTACTCGAGGCCGCGGTTGGCCTCGCCCACCAGGGTGCCGATCGCACCGCCGTTGTCACCGAAGGCGAGCACCGCCGTGGGGCTGGCGTGGATGCCCAGCTTGTGCTCGATGGAGACGCAATGCACGTCGTTGCGCTCGCCCGGGGTGCCGTCGGCATTGAGCAGGAACTTCGGCACGACGAACAGGGAGATGCCCTTCACCCCCTCCGGTGCGTCCGGCAGGCGGGCCAGCACCAGGTGGATGATGTTGTCGGTCATGTCGTGCTCGCCGTAGGTGATGAAGATCTTCTGACCGAAGATCTTGTAGGTGCCATCACCCTGGGGCACCGCGCGGGTGCGCACCGCCGCGAGGTCGGAACCGGCCTGGGGCTCGGTCAGGTTCATGGTGCCGGTCCACTCGCCGCTCACCATCTTGGGCAGGAAGGCGGCCTTCTGCTCGTCGGTACCGCGCAGCTTGATGGATTCGATCGCGCCGTTGGTGAGCATCGGGCAGAGGGAGAAGGCCATGTTGGCGGACTTCCACATTTCCATCACCGCCGTGGACACCAGCTTGGGCAGGCCCTGGCCGCCGAACTCGGGCTCGCACGCCAGCGCCGTCCAGCCGGCCTCGGCGAACTGCTTGTAAGCCTCTTTCCAGCCGGTCGCGGTGTGCACCACGCCGTTGTCCCAGCGGGCGCCTTCCTGGTCGCCGGTCCAGTTGAGGGGGGCGAGCACGCCGCCAGCAAACTTGCCGGCTTCCTCGAGGATCGCGTCGACGACGTCGGGCGAGGCATCCTCGCAGCCCGGCAGCGCCGCAACGGCGTCCAGGCCGGCGAGTTCCCGCATCACGAACTGCATGTCACGAATCGGTGCGTTGTAGTTGCTCATTGTTTTTTCTCCACTAATATTGTTTTAGATTTTTACGACACGAAACTCCGGCCCCTCGCGCCCTTCCCCGCTCCTCACTTGTTCATGAGGTAGCTCCGATCGTCGAAGCTCGCCACCCATTCAGGGCAGTAGACGACCAGCAGCGTGAGGGTCATGCCGGACAGCCAGGCCTCGGCAAAACCCAGCAGCAGGAAGAACGGGAGGTAGTCGGACAACAGCAGATCCACCGGGTATGCCCCGGCAGCGGCCAGCCCCAGCGACGCCACACAGCCCTGGACGAGGACGATGAGCGCGGCGCCGATGAAGGCATTGACGAAGATATAGACAAAGAAATGCTTGGGCAGCCAGCGCCCCACGAGGTGGGAATAGGCTCTACTGACGGCCACTGGAATCACCGCCATCCCCAGCAGGTTGATCGGATAAGCCGACCATTCGATGCTGCCGTTGAGCGTGATGCCGACGAGGGCAAGCGCCAGGACGACAAGGGCCAGTTGCGGCCCGAAGATGAGCGTCGTCGCCATGGCACCGAGCAGATGGAGGTTGAGGCCGGGATAGACCCCGGCGTTCAGGCTCCAGAGCAGGGTCAGGATGACCGCCGCGCCGAGCAGCGCATTGAGCTGATGCCCATCCTGAAGACGATGCCACGGCGCCGTCCGCACAACCCACACCGCGACCCCGACCCCGACGATGACGGCACTGATGTGCCACGCCAGGGAGAAGAGGTCGGGTGCAAAGTTCATTCGGACAGTACCGCGGCTTCCACAACCCTTCCCGTCAGACCGCGGCGGTGAGCTGCGGCACGGCCTCGAACAGGTCGGCCACC
>JAKLLM010000369.1 GCA_023150125.1 Zoogloea sp. | reverse complement strand
CGACGTCGTGAGCTGCCCCCACTGCGGCTCAAGCCACACCGTCGTCACCTCCCAGTTCGGCTCGACTGCCTGCAAGGCGCTGTACAAGTGCCTCGACTGCCAGGAGCCCTTCGACTACTTCAAGCCCTACTAGGCTTACCGGAGCCCCCCATGTCAGCTCTCCGATTCCATGATCTCACCGTCAAGCGCGTCAGCCCCGAGGCGGCCGGCGCGGTGGCGATCACCCTGGCCATCCCCGACGAGGCGAAGGACAGCTTCGCCTTCGAGCCCGGCCAGTTCCTCACCCTGCGCGCCAACGTGAATGGCCAGGACGTACGCCGCAGCTACTCCATCAGCAGCCCGCGCAGCCGCCTGGCCGCCCGCTGCGAGCTGGAGATCGGCATCCGCCCGGTCGAGAACGGCGTGTTCTCCAACTGGGCCGCCCAGTCGATCAAGGCCGGCGACACCATCCAGGTGATGCCGCCGGATGGCCGCTTCGTGGTCAAGAAGAAGCGCGCGATCCACCGGGTCGGCTTTGCCGCCGGCTCGGGCATCACGCCGATCCTGTCGATCGCCGCGAGCACCCTCGAGGAGCAGCCGGAGTCCAAGTTCACCCTGGTGTATGGCAACCGGCGCATGTCGTCGGTGATGTTCAACGAGGCCCTGCAGGACCTCAAGGACCGCTACCGCGACCGGCTCACCCTGATCCACGTGCTGTCCCGCCAGGCCCAGGAGGTCGACCTGCTGCAGGGCCGCATCGACGGCGACAAGGTGCGCGAGATCATCCGTGCCCTGCTGCCCGTGGCGAGCATGGACGAGGTCTTCATCTGCGGCCCCGACGCCATGATCAGCGCCACCGAAGACGCGCTGGTGCAGGCCGGCGTGCCCGCCGACCGCATCCGCACCGAGCGCTTCACCGTCGGCCTGCCGCCGGGGGCCAACCCGGTGGGGGCTGGCGCCAGCGCCGCCGCTGCGGCCCAGGCCGAGAAGGACATCGCCCTCACGGTGGTGCTCGACGGCAAGGAGCACGAGCTGGCCATTGGCCCCGACGAGCACGTGCTCGACGCGGCCCTCAACGCCGGCCTCGACCTGCCGTTCTCGTGCAAGGCCGGCGTGTGCTGCACCTGCCGCGCCAAGGTGCTCGACGGCACGGTGGTGATGGACAAGAACTTCACCCTCGAAGCCCCCGAGATGGCCCAGGGCTTCGTGCTCAGCTGCCAGGCCCGCGCCACCAGCAAGCGCCTGCTGGTGAGCTTCGACGAACGCTGAGGCCGCAAGCCCGGCGCCCTGAAACAGCAAGGCCGCCTCGTGGGGCGGCCTTGCTTTTTGTCTGCCGGCGATGCGCTCAGTGATAGTGCCGGCCCAGCCCCACGCGCTTGGCGCCGGCGCCGCCGTCCTCGATCGCCTCGTCGGCCAGCGCGTCGAAGTGGGCCGCGACGATCTCCCGCGCCTGGGTGATCTGCTGCTGCAGCTCGTCGGAGTAGGGCAGGGGGGCATAGGCCAGGGCTGCCGTGCCACGCCCGAGCAGGGGCGCCGGAAAGGCCTTGGCCTGCTCGTAGTGCAGCTCCGAGAGGCGCACGCCGGCCTCAAAGACCGTGCGGATCAGGTAGCGCGAGGCCGCCTCGTTGATCACGTCCTGGAAGATCAGCTGGGCCTGGTTGCGGTTCTGCTCGCCGTCGGCGACGCCGAGGATGCGGCGCAGGTCTTCCGGCAGCCAGACGCCGCCGCCGGCGCCTTCGAGCCGGCTGTATTGCAGCGCCGCGAGGGTCAGGATGCGGCTCGCCTTTTCGGTGGCGGTGCGCACCGGGCCGTCCTCGTACACCCCGAGCGCGCTGCGGCAGGCCTCGCACTGGCGCACGCTCTCGAGGCGCAGGTAGAGCTGGGCGAGGTTGAGCACGTAGTCCAGCGGCAGCCGCGACGGCGCCAGGCAGGCGGTGCCGTAGGCTTCCACCAGCGGCCCGAGCACTTTATCGACGAATTGATCCACACGGCTGGAAGCGGCTTCGAGAAGCTCGACGAATTCGGTTTGGGCTTGGGTGAGTTGCATGGGGGTCGCGATTCCGGGCGGTTGTGTGTTCGGGGGGAAAGGCTGTGCAGCGTCCAGCGCTGACGCGGCCGCATGTTACCACCGCTGCCGGGTGGCTTCGGGCTGCGCCGGGTTCAGCGCTGCCGGCGGGCGACGGTCTGTGAAGGCGCTTCTCCGAAGCGCTTGCGGTAATCCGCCGAAAAGCGCCCGAGATGGGAGAAACCCCAGTCGATGGCGATGGCCGAGACGTTGTGGCCGGAGCGGTCTTCGAGGAGCTGGCGGCGGACCTGTTCGAGGCGGAAGTTCTTGAGGTAGGCCATCGGGGCCAGCCCGACGTGCTGGCGGAAGGCGTCGAACAGCGTGGAGCGGCCGACGCCGGCGGCGGCTTCGATGTCTTCAATGCACAGTTCGTCGCGGGCGTGGGCGTGGATGAAGTCGCGGGCCTTGACGAGGTAGTGGGGCGGCTTGCGGCCGTCGGCCTGGTGCAGCTCGGCAGAGTAGTTGTTGGGCTGGGCGAGGATCAGGCCCTTGATCAGCGCCTTCTCGAGGTCGCCGGAAAAGGCGCTGTTGGCGTAGAGGCCGCCAGCGGTTTCGAGCTCGCCGAGCATGTGGCGGACCATCCGCCACCACGCGGCCGGGCCGCCGTTGGCGGCGTCCATCGAGGGGTCGAAGAGCAGCGGCTGCTCGGCGGGGCGCTGAAGGAGCTCTTCGAGCACCTGGCGCATCGCCGGCCGCGGGATGGCGACGAGGAGCTTGCGGCAGTTGCCGGCAATGGCCAGCTCCTGGTTGATGTCGGGGGTGACGATGACGCCGGAGTCCCGATCGGAGCGGACCCGCCGCCCACCGCTGGCCAGCTC
>JAKLLM010000368.1 GCA_023150125.1 Zoogloea sp. | reverse complement strand
TTCGCCGGCCAGCGAGGCCAGGTTCTTGCCGCGGATGGCGAGGATCTTCATGCCGCGCCCTCCGCGGCCGGGGTGTCGAGCAGCTCGCCGAAGGCGGCCATCAGCTCGGGCGGCGCGTCGCTGCCGAAGCGGTGCTGGTAGAGCCGCAGGAAGAAAGCCTCGGGCTTGAGGGCGTTGAGTTCGTCCACCGACAGGGCCGGCGCGGCGGCGGGCAGCGCGCCGCGCAGGGTGCTGGTCTCGATGCGGGCGAGGCGCACCGGCTTGCCGGCGATGGCCTCCTCGATGCGGGCACGCAGGCCGGGCTCGGGCCCGGAAAGCTGCACCCGCACGTGCAGGTAGGGCCAGCGCTCTTCGGGCAATGGCGGCAGCTCCAGCGCGGCGAGGGCGGCCAGGGCGGCGTCCACCGGCGCGGGGCGGGCCGGCACCTGGAGCAGGTCGACGCTGCGCGGCACCGGGATCTCGCGGGTTTCGGCGACGCCCTCGCCGGCCAGCTCCACCAGCACGACCTGGTGGCGGTAGCCGACCTCGGAGAAGGACATCGGCAGCGGGCTGCCGCAGTAGCGGCGGGTCGGGTCGCCGCCGATCCTTTGCGCCCGGTGCAGGTGGCCCAGCCCCACGTAGGCGATCCGCGGGTCGAAGATGCCGGCCGGCAGGGCCTCGGCGCCGCCGATCACGATGCGCCGCTCGGAATCCTCCGACACCTCGCCGCCGGCCAGGTGCAGGTGGCCGAGCGCCACGATGGCCTGCCCGGGCTGGCGCCGCGCATCGGCCAGCGCGAAGGCGCGGCGGTAGAGCGCGGCGACGCCGGCCGCGTAGGGGTCGTCGGCGCCCTCGACGCGGGGCAGGTCGTCGGGCCGCAGGAAGGGCATCGCGATGCACCAGGCGGCTTCGCGCCCGGCGGCGTCCCGAAGCGGCACCTGCAGCCGCCCGAGGGCGGCGTCCACGTCGCCCTGCCGCCCCACCTGGCCGAGCACGTGAGCCTCGAGCGCCGACAGCAGCGGCGCCGGCGCCTCCAGCCGGCCGGGCGAATCGTGGTTGCCGGCGGTCATCACGATGCCGAGCTGCGGCAGCCGCCGCCGCGCCTCGGCCAGAAAACGGTACAGCTGGGCCTGGGCCTGGGCCGACGGGTTGCTGGTGTCGAACACGTCGCCAGCGATCAGCAGCGCATCCACCGCCTCGGCCTCCAGCACGCCCAGCAGCCAGTCGAGAAAGGCCTGATGCTCGGCCCGCCGGTCGAACTGGTGGAAGCTCTGGCCGAGGTGCCAGTCGGAGGTGTGGAGGAGACGCATGGAACGTGGCCGCGGGTGAAGGTGGACGGGGTGGAAGGATAGGGCAATCGCACCTTCACGTCATGAAACCGAGCAATTCCGCACGGAACGTGTCGGAGGTGGCGGCCAGCATCCTTTTGGTCTTGATGCTGCCCTTGCGCGAAGTGTTCAGGCGAAGCAGGTTCATCACGATGTGCCGAACGATGGCGAGGTTGTTGGCGGCGTGTCCCGTGCGCACGGTGGCCTGGTCCTCGCCGAACTGGACGTCGAGGCACCAATGAAGGCGGTTTTCGATTTCCCCGTGGCGGCGCACCGCATGCGCAATCCGTACGGCGTCCGCAGGCAAGGAGCTGATGTAGTAGCGCCGCTCACAGCTGATCTTTGCGCCGACGCGCCGCTCGCGCTCGATGATCGCGAAGCTCTTCAGATCAGGCCACTGGTCGGCCTTGTGGAGGCGATCGACCGCGTCGAACGCCCAGCAACGTCGCACTTCCGTTCGACCGTGGCCGTCCTCGCGGCTCTCCGTTGCGGAACTTGCCCTCAGTGCGCCCCCCACGCCGGCCTGGGCGAGCAAGAGGGATTCGACGAGCTTGGGATGGTTGTCTTTCACGCACAACACGTAGTCGGCGCCGCCTTTACGAATCGCCTTCGCAATACCGGTCTGGGTGCCCATCGCGTCAAGGGTGACGACACAGCCCTCGAGCGCCAGCGTCGCCAGCAGTTCGGGAATCGCCGTGATCTCATTGGACTTTTCGGCCGTCGCGATCTGACCGAGCACGAGGCCGACGTCGGTGGCGAAGGCGCTGACCAGATGCAAGGGACTCGCCGCCGCTTTGGTCGTGCTGCGCCGGCTGGTCTTCCCGTCGATGGCAACGACCGCATCCTCACCCAAGGCGGGGATCAACTGCCCGACCCAGCGCCGAAAGGCGGCTTCGAACTCGCGTGGATTGAGCGCAGCAAAGACGCGTCCAAACGTGTCATGGGAGGGGATGCCATGCTCAAGCACCAGAAAGCCTCGCAGCCAGTCGATACGTTCCTTGGCCCACGCCTCGATGTCGGAGAACTCGTCCGCGCTGCACAGTACCGCGCACACCGCGACCGTGAGCAACTCGGACAGATCGTGCCTGACCTGCCGGGCGCTGCGCGGGTCGGAAATCGAAACAAATACCTGTGTGAGCGGCACCACTTCCCTCGTCTTCATGGGAGCCCCAAAAGACGAGGAAGCTACACAAAATCAGGGGCTGTGAACAGGGGCTTCGTAAGCGCATGACCGGGAACGCCATTTGGGATGGCTCTATGGCGTTTAGGTGCGATTGCCCTGGGTGGAAGGATAGGGGAAATGGCGGTTCGAAGCGGGCTGGATTGCCGAAAAAGGCGTGCCTGCCGACTTCTTCGCGCCGCGCGGCGGCGGCCTTTCTTGCGGTTCGCCCCGGAAGATCCCGGAAAGCGCCCGGTTTTTACCCCAGGGGTATTTAGTCGGTCCTGAAATATTCAATTCGCCGCCCCCAGTCGCCAGTCCACCGGCCAGGAACGGTCGTCGCTGACCACCCGCCCAAGCATCCCGACCAGAAGCCAGAGCGCAAAAAGGGCCTTCAGCCCCAGGCGGGCAACGGC
>JAKLLM010000367.1 GCA_023150125.1 Zoogloea sp. | reverse complement strand
CATCCGCGCAGCGCGCTGGTGTTCCAGCAGCCCAGCCTGCTGCCCTGGCTCAAGCTCGCCGACAACGTGGGCTTCGGCCTCGACTTCGCCCACCAGCCCCGCGCCGGCAAGGCCGCGCTCGCGGCCCGGGTGACGGCGGCCATCGAGGCCGTCGGCCTTGCCGGGCGCGAAGGCGCCTACCCGGCCCAGCTGTCGGGCGGCATGGCCCAGCGCGCCGCGCTGGCCCGGGCGCTGGCCCGCGAGCCGGAGCTGCTGTTCGCCGACGAGCCCTTCTCGGCCCTCGACGCCATCACCCGCGCCGAGATGCAGGCGCTGCTCGTCGATGTGGTGCACCGCTGGCATTCGGCGGTGCTGCTGGTCACCCACGACATCGACGAAGCCATCCTCGTTGCCGACCGCATCGTGCTGATGGGCGGCCGCCCCGGCCACCTGGTGCAGGAGTGGTCCGTGGACATCCCCCGCGACCGCGAAGACCACCCCGACGCCGTCGCCGGGCTGCGCCTCGCCATCCTCGCCGCCCTGCGCCACGCCAGCCCCTGATTTCCGGAGACCTCCGCCATGGACACCACCAAGCCTTCCCGCAGCATCCACATCTGCCAGTCGCCCGACTGCGGCTGCGGCCTCACCCGGCGCGACTTCCTGCGCCTGTCGGCGCTCACCGCGGCCAGCGTGGCGGCACCGCTGCTGTCGGCCGGCGACGCGCTGGCCCAGGCGGGCGGCAGCGATGCGCCGGTGAAGATTGGCTACCTGCCGATCACCGACGCCACCCCGCTGCTCGTCGCCCACGCCCGCAAGCTCTTCGAGGCCGAAGGGCTGCGCACCGAAAAGCCGCGCCTGTTCCGCACCTGGGCGCAGATCGTCGAGGCCTTCGTGGCCGGGCAGGTGAACGTGATCCACCTGCTCTCGCCGGCCACCCTGTGGGTGCGCTACGGCACGCGCTTCCCGGCCAAGGTGGTGGCCTGGAACCACGTGAACGGCTCGGCACTCACCGTGGTGCCGGGCATCAACAGCGTGGCCGAGCTGGGCGGCCGGACGGTGGCGATCCCGTTCTGGTATTCGATCCACAACGTGCTGCTGCAGCAGCTCCTGCAGGCCAACGGTCTGGTGCCGGTGACCCGGGCCCGGGAGGCGAACCTTGCCCGCAACGAGGTCAACCTCGTGGTGCTGCCGCCGGCCGAGATGGTGTCGGCGCTGGCCGGGCGGTCGATCGCCGGCTTCATCGTCGCCGAGCCCTTCAACGCGGCGGCCGAGACGGCGGGGGTCGGCAAGGTGCTGCGGCTCTCCGGCGATGTGTGGAAGAACCACGCCTGCTGCGTGACCTTCCTGGCCGAGCGCGACATCGCCGAGCGCCCCGAGTGGGCCCAGCGCGTCACCAACGCCATCGTCCGCGCCCAGCTGTGGACGCGCAGCAACCAGCTCGAGGCCGCCAAGCTCCTGTCCGGTGCCGACGACAACAAGTACACCCCGCACAGCGCGCAGGTGCTCGCCAAGGTGCTGGCGACCACCGACTACGCCAGCTACGAGGCCAGCGGCGCCGCACGCAACAAGGGCTGGCACCAGCGCCGCATCGACTTCCAGCCCTATCCGTTTGCGTCCTACACCGAGGAGCTGGTGCGCCTGCTGCAAAAGACCCGGGTGGAGGGCGACACCGGCTTCCTGCACAAGCTCGACCCGCGCTTCGTGGCGAAGGATCTGGTGGACGACCGCTTCGTGCGCAAGGCCATCGCCTCGGTGGGCGGCCCCTCGGCCTTCGGCCTGCCGGCCGACCTGCTGCGCAAAGAAATCCTGGCGGTGTGACGATGGCCGGACTGCTGCTTCCCCTCGCCGGCCTGCTGGCCGCCGCGCTGCTGTGGTCGGCGGGCGCCGGCTGGATGGTGTCGACCACCCCGGTGGCGTCGGCCTTTGCGCCCACGGCCACCGCCGACGCGCTGCAGGCCTTGCTGCTCGGCAGCGACCTGTGGCGCCACGTGGCCTTCAGCCTGCAGCGGGTTGGCGTGGGCCTGGCGATTGCGCTGGCGCTTGGCATCCCGCTGGGCGTGCTCACCGGGCTGTCGCCGCTGTTCTCGACGGCGACCACGCCGCTCTTCCAGTTTGCGCGGATGATCTCGCCCCTGTCGTGGATGCCGATCGCGGTGATGGTGCTGGGGGTGGGAGATGCACCGGTTTACTTCCTGCTCGCTTTTGCGGCGGTGTGGCCGATTTTGCTCAACACCGCGGCCGGCGTGTCCCAGCTCGACCCCAACTGGCGGCTGCTCGCCCGCAGCCTCTCGGCTACCCGCGGCGAGACGCTGCTGAAGGTGATCCTGCCGGGCATCACGGCGCACATCCTCACCGGCGTGCGGCTCGCCATCGGGATCATCTGGATCGTGCTGGTGCCGGCCGAGATGCTCGGCGTTTCGGAGGGGCTGGGTTACTTCATCCTCGACGCCCGCGACCGGCTGGCGTATTCCGACCTGATGGCGGCGATCCTGGTGATCGGCTTCCTCGGCTACCTGCTCGACCACGCCGCCCGCAGCCTGCACCGGCGCTGGCTGCACGCCTGAGCCGCCGGGCGGGGCCTGGCTTCAGCCGAGGGCGGGCAGGCCGTGCCGGGCACGTGCCTTCAGGCACTGGCTGTCGCCGGCCTGCACCTCGCGGCAGGGATCGGGGCGTTGCTCATAGACCCGGCAGCCCACCTCCGATCCTATCGTCCCGTCCAGCGCGGCACAGCGCGGTGCCCGGCGGTTGGTGCCAGCCATGCAGCCGAGCCAGGGGTTGACCTGCTCGGTGAGCGCCGGCGGCAGGCCACGGGCCTCGGCATCGGCCCAGTAGAAGGACACGCGAAAGGTGGCGCAGCAGGCGCCGCAGGCCTGGCAGGGGTTGGCAGAGGCAGGAGTGCTGGGCATGG
>JAKLLM010000366.1 GCA_023150125.1 Zoogloea sp. | reverse complement strand
GCCGTCGGGGCGCGGGCCGCGGTCGCCGAAGCCGCGGGGGCGGTCACCCTCGGGGCGCGGGCTGCGGTTGACCGGCGTGGTGTCGGCCTGGTCGGGGTAGGAGGCCTTGCTGCGCTTGCGGACCGGCGCGTCGCCGGGGCGGCCGGGCTTGGCGGCAGGTGCGTCGGCCGGCGCGGTGTCGCGGGGCTTGATCTTGAGGGTGCCTTCGCGGGTCGGCAGGGGCGGGCGGCGGCGAGGAGTGTCGGTCATGGCGGGCCCTTTCAGGCGGCAGGATGCAGTTGTTGGAGGTCGGCCGCTTCGAGGTAGACCCACTCGCCTTCGGCCAGGCCGGCGAGCACGCCCTCACCGAGGCGGAGGCCGCCGAAGCCGCTGCGGTGCAGGGCGGCGACGTGGTTGCCGGCGGCGGCGATCATGCGCTTGACGACGTGGTACTTGCCCAGGTCGAGGGACATTTCGAGGGTGGTCGGGGCGAGCAGGCGGGCGGTCAGGGCGCGCACCGGCTGGGCCTCGTCGATGAGATCGACGCCTTCGAGGAGGCGCGGCACCAGCTTGTCGCAGGCGGGCTCGGCGAGCTCGGCGAGGTAGACCTTGGGCACGTGCTTCTTGGGCGACGACAGGTTGTGGATGAAGCCGCCGTCGTCGGAAAACAGCAGCAGGCCGGTGGTGTCCACGTCGAGCCGGCCGACGCTCTGCACGTTGCGTTCGACGAGCTGGTGCGGCAGCAGCGAATACACGCCCCGGTGGTGCTTGGGCTCGTGGGAGCATTCGTAGCCGGCGGGCTTGTGGAGGGCGAGGTAGGTCTTCTCGCGGTAGGCCCAGGTTTCACCTTCGACCTCGAAGACGAGGCCGGCGGTGGCGATTTCAGCGCCGGGGTTGTCGACGATTTCGCCCTGGATGCGGACTTCGCCGAGCTCGATGAGCTGGCGGCACTGGCGCCGGCTGCCGAAGCCCTGGGCCTGGAGGATGCGTTCGAGTTTCACGTAAAAGAGCGGTTTATTGGCTAGCCCGGCATTGTCGGTTGTCGGCGGATGGGGTGCAAGATTCATCGTGCCGGCTTCAACCCGACTCGTGTCGGTTTCGACCCGACCGGAGTTCGCTCCGACCTGACCCGTGTCGGCTCGGACCCGACCGGAGTCTGCTTCGACCCGACCCGTGTCGGCTCAGACCCGACCGGAGTTCGCTCCGACCCGACTCGTGTCTGCTCCAACCGAGGCTGAGTCCCCTCGAACCTGGCAAGGCGTTGCGAGGACCCGCGCGGATGGAGGGACGTCGCCGCCGTTCGCGGGTATCGTTGCGGCATCGGTTGATGAATCGGTGGCGAAGGTGGCAAGGGAGGACGAGGCGGCGATGAGCGAGCACGAGCAGGCCGGGCGCCCGATCTTCGAGGCGCGGGGGCTGACCAAGGTCTACGAGATGGGCGAGGTGCGGGTCGAGGCGCTGCGGGGCGTCGACCTGGACATCCACGCCGGGGAGTTCCTGGTGCTGCTGGGGCCTTCCGGGAGCGGCAAGTCCACGCTGCTCAACATCCTCGGCGGGCTGGACGTGCCCACCGGCGGCACGATGCGCTACCGTGACCACGACCTGACGGTGGATGACGACGCGGCGATGACCCGCTACCGCCGCGAGCACGTGGGCTTCGTGTTCCAGTTCTACAACCTCATCCCCAGCCTCACCGCCCGCGAGAACGTGGCCCTCGTCACCGAGATCGCCCGCGACCCGATGCGCCCCGAGGAGGCGCTGGCGCTGGTGGGCCTCGAGCACCGGCTCGACCACTTCCCGAGCCAGATGTCGGGGGGCGAGCAGCAGCGGGTGGCGATCGCCCGCGCGGTGGCCAAGCGCCCCCAGGTGCTGCTGTGCGACGAGCCCACCGGCGCGCTGGACGTGCACACCGGGGTGATGGTGCTGGATGTGATCGCCCGCGTTAACCGCGAGCTCGGCACCACCACGGTGGTGATCACCCACAACGCGGTGATCGCCGGGATGGCCGACCGGGTGGTGCATTTCGGCGACGGGCAGGTGGCGCGCATCGAGCGCAACGCGGTGCGCCAGCCCGCCTCCGCGCTCAGCTGGTAGCCCGCCACGATGCGCGCCCTCGACCGCAAGCTGTGGCGCGACCTGTGGCACATGCGCGGCCAGGCGGTGGCGATCGCGCTGGTGGTGATGTGCGGGGTGGCCACCCACGTGATGTTCCTGTCCACCCTCAATGCGCTGCGCGAGACCCAGCAGGGCTACTACCGCGAGTACCGCTTTGCCGACGTGTTCGTGTCCCTCAAGCGGGCGCCGGAGGCCCTGCGTGAGCGGATCGCCGCCTTGCCCGGGGTGGCGCGGGCCGATACCCGGGTGGTGGCCCAGCTGCGCGTCGACATGCCGGACTTCGGCGAGCCGGTGAATGCGCTGATGGTCTCGCTGCCGGCGCCCGGCGCGCTCAATGCCCTGCACCTGCGCGAGGGGCGGCTGCCGGCCCCCGAGCGGGCCGACGAGGTGGTGGTCAGCACGGCCTTCGCCGAGGCCCACGGGCTGCACCCGGGCGGGCGCTTCCACGTCATCCTCAACGGCCGCCGCCAGGCCCTCACGGTGGCGGGCACGGCGCTGTCGCCCGAGTTCATCCAGCAGATGCGGCCGGGCTCGGCCTTTCCCGACAGCAAGCGCTACGGCGTGATGTGGATGGAGCGCCGGGCGCTGGGCGAGGCCTACGACCTGGACGGCGCCTTCAACGAGCTGGCCATCGGCCTCGCCCCCGGCGCCAGCGCGGCGGCGGTGATCGCCGGCGTGGACGGCCTGCTCGAGCGCTACGGCGGCCTCGGCGCCTACGCCCGCAAGGATCAGCGCTCGCACCGTTTCCTCAGCGAGGAACTCCAGCAGCTCGGCACCCTGGCCCGGCTGTTCCCGGCGATGTTCCTGGCGG
>JAKLLM010000365.1 GCA_023150125.1 Zoogloea sp. | reverse complement strand
AGCTCGTTGATCACGTCGATCACCTTGCTGTTGCGCAGGTCCGGGCAGTCTTCCTTGAAGGTGAGGCCCAGCACGATGACGTCGGCGCCCTTGATGTTGTGGCCGTTCTGGATCATCTGCTTGACGGCCTGCTCGGCGACGTACTTGCCCATGCTGTCGTTGATGCGACGGCCGGCCAGGATGACCTGCGGGTGGTAGCCCAGCATGTCGGCCTTGTGGGTGAGGTAGTAGGGGTCGACGCCGATGCAGTGGCCGCCCACCAGGCCCGGACGGAAGGGCAGGAAGTTCCACTTGGTGCCGGCGGCCTTGAGCACTTCGAGGGTGTCGATGCCGATCTTGTGGAAGATCACCGAGAGTTCGTTCATCAGGGCGATGTTGAGGTCGCGCTGGGTGTTCTCGATGACCTTGGCGGCTTCGGCCACCTTGATGGAGCTGGCTGGATACACGCCGGCGGTGATCACCGAGGCGTAGGTGTCGGCAACGATCTTGAGGGTCTCGGGGGTGTCGCCGGAGACGACCTTCATGATCTTGGTGACGGTGCGTTCCTTGTCGCCCGGGTCGCCCGGGTTGATCCGCTCGGGGGAGTAGCCGACGTTGAAGTCCTGCTTCCACTTGAGGCCGGAGAACTTCTCGAGGATGGGGATGCACACTTCTTCGGTGGCGCCGGGGTACACGGTGGATTCGTACACCACGATGGCACCCTTCTTCATGTACTTGCCGACGCTCTCGCTCGACTTGACCAGCGGGGTGAAGTCGGGCTGGTGGGCGTCATCGACCGGGGTGGGCACGGCGACGATGATGAAGTCGGCTTCGGAGATCACCTTGGGGTCGGTGCTGCAGGTGAGGTGCACGGCGGCCTTGAGGTCTTCGCTGCTCACTTCGCCGGTCGGGTCGACGTGGCGGGCGTAGGCGTCCACCTTCTCCTGGTGCAGGTCGAAACCGACGGTCTTTTGCTTCTTGCCGAACTCGACGGCGAGGGGCAGGCCTACGTAGCCGAGGCCGATAACTGCGATGGTGGTCATTTAGATGTTCCTAAAGTCAGTTTCAGTAAACCAAAATCTCAATCAAATGCGGAGGCGCCCGAGAGAATCATCCCCCTCGAAGGGCCCCCGCACCGTGACGCACTCCCCCGACAATCAGAGGGAGGCGCGGACCTTGTCGATTTCCGCACGCAGGGGCGACTTTTCGGGCGCCAGCTTCTGCGCTTCGTCCAGCTCCTTGCGCGCGCCGTCCTTGTCGCCCGTCTTCGCCAGCCCGCGGGCCAGATTCACACGCAGCTGCGGCAGCTTGGGCCCGAGGCTGACCGCCTTGCGGAGGGTCTCCACGCCCTTCGCGCCGTCGCCGTTGTCGAGCAGCAGGCTCCCGTAGGTGTCCAGGACGACCGGGCTGTTGGGAGCCAGCGCCAGCGCCTGCTGGGCAACCTCGAGCGCGCTCTTGTCGTTGAGCTTGCCCAGGGCCCAGGCCAGGTTGTTGAGGAGCATCGGGTTCTTGGGCGCGAGCTCGAGCATCTGGCGGTACTGCTGGACGGCCTGGTCATACTTTTGCTCGGCAAGGCTGCGCTCGGCGAGGTAGGTGCGCACGACCAGATCCTTCGGGTTGGCCTTCACCCACTCGGCAACGCCTCTGGACGCCTCCTGGGCCTGGCCTGCACCGGTGCGGGCCGCGTACAGCCGGACCACCGACTGGGCGCTCTTGTCACGCTTGTAAGCCTCCTCGAAGAGCGGCACCGCCTCGGCCTTCTTGCCCTGGGCGATCAAGGCCTCGCCTTCGAGGATGTAACCGATCGCCGCATCCTTGCGCTGCTTCTGGATGTCCCGCGCGACACCGACCGCCGCGTCTCCACGCTTGTTGTTGAGCAGGAGGGCAACCAGGCGCTGCTGGGCTTCCACCGCGTCCGGCTTGATCGTGAGCGCCTTGCGCAGGCTGTTCTCGGCCGCGTTGAGGTCCTTCGCCGCGACCTGGAGATCCGCCTGGGCGATCAGCGGGAGCGGCGAGTTGGGCAGGCGCGAGGTGAGCTTCTCGTAGGTGCTCAGGGCCTGCTGCATCTCACCCGCCGCCACCTGGGCCCGGCCGAGCAGATCGAGGATGGACGGATCGTCCGGCGCCGCCACCGCGGCCTCCTGGGCGAGCAGCAACGCACGCTTGGTGTCACCGCTCTGGGCCAGCAGGCGAACCAGCGCCACACGGATCGGCACCGCCGTCGGCGTTGCGGCCAAACCACGATCGAGCACGGCCTGGACGTCCTTGACCGGGGTTCCGGTCATGGCCAGCAGTTCTGCGTACTGGAGGTAAGCTTGGGAGTTCTTGGGGTTCTTGACAAGAAAATCATCGTAACGTTTACGCGCCACGTCGATCTGCTTGTCGCCGATGTCCAGGCGCGCGAGGTTGCTGAGGGCTGGCAGGAAATCCGGCTTCAGCTCGAGGGCCTTCTCGAAGGCCTTGCGGGCGCCCGCCGGGTCCTTGCTGGCGATGAGCACGCCGCCCTTCATGTTGAAGGTCACCGGGTCGTTCGGGCGCTTCTTCTCGAGGGTCTGGACCGCCGCCATGGCTTTGGCCACTTCGTTGCGGCGCAGGTGGGCCATGATCAGCGTGATGTCGGCCTGGATGTTGGTCGCGTCGAGGGCCGAGGCCGCCTCGAGATCCTGGAAGGCCTGATCCACCTCGCCACCGGCGAGGCGGGAGACGCCCAGGCGGGTGCGGAACTGGGCGTTCTTCGGATCGGCCGCGCTGGCCCGGCCGAAGTACTCTTCCGAGCGGGCGAAGTCGCCGTTCATCGCATAGACCTGGCCGGCGAGGTTGAGCAGGGTCACGTCGTCGGTGCGCTCCTTGAGGAGCGGCTGCAGGGCCTCGAGGGCGCGCGCGGGTTCACGCTGACCCACATGGACCGACACCAGCAGGCGCCGCGCCAGACGCATGTTCGGCGCCTTCTCGAGCACCTTCTTGAGGTTTTCCTGGGCCTGGACGAAATCCTGGCGCTGCAGCTGCAGCGTGGCGGCCAGCAGCAGCGCCGGCATGTATTCGGGAGCGGCGCGCAGCACCTGCTGGACGCCCTCGTAGGCTTCGTCGACCTTGTTGTTGCGGACGTTGATGTAGGCCTGCAGATACACGGACAGCGGGTGGTTGTTGAGGGCCTTCCGCATGGCCGCGACCTTGCCCTGGGCAACGTCGACCTTGTTGTCGCGCAGCAGCACCGAGATCATGTTCTGGTGCGCCAGGATGTCGCTCGGGCGCTCGGCCACGACGGCCTCGTAGGCGGCGACGGCTTCGTCGTTGCGGTTGAGCGCGACCAGCAGGTCGCCCCGGAGCAGATTGGCCTCGGGGAGCTTGGGTGCATCCTTGAGCACGGCGTCCACTTCGTCGAGGGCGGCCTTGAGATCGCCGCCCATGGCCTGCAGGCGGACCTGCGCGGTACGCGCGAGGGGGAAGCCGGGGGATTCCTTGAGGGCCTCGGCGAAGGCCGCGACGGCCTCGTCACGCTT
>JAKLLM010000364.1 GCA_023150125.1 Zoogloea sp. | reverse complement strand
GCAGCGTCACGTCGGGCAGGCCCGCCGGCACGCCGCCACCGAGGCCGGCGACGCCATCACTTGTAGGTGTCGAGGGCACTGTAGTCATGGTACTTGCCGACCTCCACGTCATCGAGCACAGCCAGCGCGTCTTCGGTGTGGACCACCAGAGAGCAGTAGAGGGAAATCAGGTAGGACGCAATGGCGTTGCGGCTGATGCCCATGAAGCGCACCGACAGGCCCGGGCCCTGCTCGCCGGCCACGCCGGGCTGGAACAGGCCGGTGACGCCCTGGCGCTTTTCGCCGACGCGCATCAGCAAAATCTTGGTCTTGCCGTCTTCCACCGGCACCTTGTCGGAGGGCACCAGCGGGATGCCGCGCCAGGTGAGAAACTGCGCGCCGAACAGCGACACGGTGGGGGGCGGCACGCCGCGGCGGGTGCATTCGCGGCCGAAGGCGGCGATGCCGAGCGGGTGGGTGAGGAAGAAGGCGGGCTCCTTCCAGACCTTGGTGAGCAGGTCGTCGAGGTCGTCGGGGGTGGGGGCGCCGGTGAGGGTGGAGATGCGCTGCTCGTCGGCCACGTTGGCCAGCAGGCCGTAGTCGGGGTTGTTGATGAGCTCGGATTCCTGGCGCTCCTTGACCGTCTCGATGGTGAGGCGCAGCTGCTCCTTGATCTGGTCGTGGGGGCTGCTGTAAAGATCCGAGATGCGGGTGTGCACGTCGAGCACGGTGGTGACGGCGTTGAGGAAGTATTCCCGCGGCTGGTCTTCGTAGTCCACGAAGATCTCGGGCAGGTCGCCTTCCTCGTTGCGGCCGGAGCAGCTCACCCGCACGTCCTGGGGGTTCTTCACCGTGTTGAGGCGGTAGATGCCGGCCTCGACCGGCAGCCACTGCAAAAAGTGCACCAGCCAGCGCGGCGAGATGGTGGGCAGCTGGGGGACGGTCTTGGTGGCGTTGGCCAGCTGGCGGGCCGCGGCGTCGCCCAGTGCGTGGTGCACCCGGTTTTCTGCTGTCATGAAGTTGCTCCTTGTTCCTGCGTTCTGCAGGTGTGGTTGAAACGGATTCCTGAATGAGGTGGCCTAGATGTAGGCGCCGTCGCCGGCGGCGGGCTCCTGCTGCAGGCCGGCCTGGGTGACGTGGCTGCCCGGCGGCAGGCTGCGGGTGAGCCACACGTTGCCGCCGACGCTGGAGCCGCGGCCGACGGTGATGCGCCCGAGCACGGTGGCGCCGGCGTAGATCACCACGTCGTCCTCGATGATCGGGTGGCGGGCGAGGCCCTTTTCGAGGCTGCCGTCGGCACCCACCGGGAAGCGCCTGGCGCCGAGGGTGACGGCCTGGTAGAGGCGCACCCGGGCGCCGATCACCGCGGTCTCGCCGATCACCACGCCGGTGCCGTGGTCGATGAAGAAGCTGGGGCCGATCTGCGCGCCGGGGTGGATGTCGATGCCGGTGGCCGAGTGGGCCAGCTCGGCGACGATGCGGGCGATCAGCGGCACGCCCAGGCGATACAGCTGGTGGGCCAGGCGGTGGTGGATCACCGCGTGGATGCCGGGGTAGCACAGCACGACTTCGCCGACGCTGCCGGCGGCGGGGTCGCCCCGGTAAGCGGCCTCGACGTCGCTGTCGAGGAGCTCGCGGATGTGGGGCAGGGCGGCGGCGAAGTCGCGCACGATGCGGGTGGCCGCATCGGGGCTGGCGTCCACCTCCGGGCGGCCGTGGCGCTGCTGGTAGTCGAGCTCCAGCGCGACCTGCTCGGCGAGGCCGTTGAGGGCGGCGTCGAGGGTGTGGCCGACGTAGAAGTCCTCATTCTCCTGGCGCAGCTCGGCGGGGCCGAGGCGCATCGGGAAGAGGGCGCCGCACAGGCCGGCCACCACGCTGCGCAGGGCTTCGCGGGAGGGCAGCTCGCGGCCGCCCCATTCGCGCTGGCGCTGCTGGGCGAGGCGCCAGCGCTCGCGCACGCTGCGCAGGCCGCCGACAACGGCTTCGAGGTTCCAGGAGGCAGAGGTCACGGCGGCGGGCTGCGGGCGGGGGGCGGCGGGGGTGGCGCGCGGGAGTTGGCTGAGGGCGGCGGTGGGCATGGCTCAGTCCTGCACCCAGGGCAGGCCGCGGAAGCGCCAGCCGTCCAGGCCGCCGCGGCGGTTGTCGGCGTCGAGTTCGCCCTCGAAGCCTTCGAGCACATTGAAGACGGCGCTGAAGCCGGACTTGGCCGCGGCCTCGGCAGCGGCGGCCGAGCGCTTGCCGCTGCGGCACAGAAGCAGCACTACGGTGCTCTTGCCCACCTTGGCTTCCAGCTCCTTCACGAAGCGCGGGTTGCGGGTCATGCCGGTGCCGGTGGCCCAGGCGACGTGGACGCTGCCCGGCACGTGGCCGACGAACTTGCGTTCTTCGTTGGTGCGCACGTCCACCAGCACCGCGGCGCCAGCGCTGAACAGCGCCCAGGCGTCCTTGGGCGAGAGGCCGCCGGCATAGGGCAGTCCGGCCTCGCGGGCGTTGCGGCGGGCACGCTCCAGAAGGCTGTCGAGTTCGTCGTCGGGCGGGGTGGGGGCGGCCTGGAAGTGGGGCTGCAGGGCTTCGGCGGGCTGAGAGGCGAGCATGATGTTCTCCACGGGTTGGGCTGGCAGGCGCTCGGTTGCGCCCTGTCCGGTGGAGAAACTTTACGGGCCCGCCTGCCGGTGGCGAACCAATAAGAATTCAGATCGATTGCAGCGGTGATCTGATATGGATTGCAGGATTTGTGCGTTGGTGTGGTGGGGCCGCGGGTTTGCACGCCTGCTTGTTTTCTGGTCGTTGATGGGGACCAGGGGCTTTCCGTTATTTAGCCTTGGATTGGCCGGGTCCCGCCCCGGCGGGCGGGTTACTTCTTTGCGTCGCCAAAGAAGTAACCAAGAAAGGCGACCCCGCCGAGCCGGTCGTCTGCTTCGCAGACGACTCCCTTGCGCTGCTCACAACAGGCGGCCGGCGCAGA
>JAKLLM010000363.1 GCA_023150125.1 Zoogloea sp. | reverse complement strand
GCAGCGCCAGGCGCCGCCAGGCCGGAAGTCGGAGCTGCCGTGGGCGATGTGGAAGCCCGCCGGCACGCTCCAGCAGCGAAACAGCTCAGGCTCGCTCCACATGCGGAAGACACGCGCCCGCGGCGCGTCGAAGTAGCGGACGAGGGTGAACTGCAAGCCGTTGGCGGTTTCTCCGTCGGGGGCTGGCGTCAGCATCGGTACTCTCCTTGGCGGGCGGCGGTGGGGGATGCCCAAAACGGGCGCCCTCATAAGTTAGGGGCTGCAGGGCTGCAGGGCAAGGACGATTTTGTCGCGCCGCGCCTCTCCCGCCTGGCCTGCCCCCCGGGCGGATGCTAGGATTCGCTCCCTCATGCGCATCGAAACCCTCCGCCAGCGCCTTGCCGATCTGGGCGCCAAACCCGTGCACGTCCAGCGCATGCTGCGCGCCTGGCTGCACGCCCTGCCCCTCGACGCGGGCCCGACGCGGCGTGGCCCGGCGCTACCCAAGGCGGTCGCCCTGGCCCTGCCGGCGCTGACCGCCGAGCTGGCCGGCCTGGCCCGGGTGCGCTCGGAGCACCCCGGCGAGGATGGCTCGGCCCGCCTGCTGGTCGAGCTCGCCGACGGCCAGACCGTCGAGAGCGTGCTGCTGCCCCGCGACGGCCTGTGCGTGTCGAGCCAGGTGGGCTGCGCGGTGGGTTGCACCTTCTGCATGACCGGCCGCGACGGCCTGCTGCGCCAGCTGACGAGCGCCGAGATCCTGGCCCAGGTGGTGCTGGCGCGGGCCCGGCGGCCGGTGAAGAAGGTGGTGTTCATGGGCATGGGCGAGCCGGCCCACAACATGGAGGCGGTGCTCGAGACGATCCAGCTGCTCGGCGACGAGGGCGGCATCGGCCACAAGAACCTGGTGTTCTCGACGGTGGGCGACCACCGCGTCTTCGAGCGCCTGCCGGGCCTGCGCGTCAAGCCGGCGCTGGCCCTGTCGCTGCACACCAGCCGCGCCAGCCTGCGCGCCGAGCTGCTGCCCAAGGCGCCGCGCATCGCGCCGGACGAGCTGGTCGAACTGGGCGAGGCCTACGCCCGCGCCACCGGCTACCCGATCCAGTACCAATGGACGCTGATCGAGGGCGTCAACGACACGCCGGAGGAGCTCGACGGCATCGTCCGTCTGCTCGCCGGCAAGTACGCGATCATGAACATGATCCCCTACAACTCGGTGCCCGACCTGCCCTACCGCCGCCCGGACTGGGCGAATGAAGACGCCGCCACCGAGGCGCCGCTGCGCTTCGCGCCACGGCCCAGCAGCGCGCTCAAGGAAACGCCGGGCCGCCCCAAGTTTCCTTGATCCCCACGGGGGGCAGGCTGGGCGGAGCCCGGCCTTGGGGGCTCAGTAAAGCTTCGGCTCGCCCGGCGGGCGGGTCTTGAAGCGGCGGTGCACCCAGTAGTACTGGGCCGGCATCGTGCGCACGGCGTCCTCGATGCAGGCGTTCATCCGGCGGGTGTCGGTCTCGACGCTGCCGCCCGGAAAATCAGCCCACGGTTCGCCCAGCTCCACCACATAGCCCTGGCCGCCCGGCAGCATGCGGGTGAAGCACGGCACCACCACCGCGCCGCCCAGCCTGGCCAGCCGCGGCAGCGCCGACAGGGTGGCCGCCTGCACGCCGAAGAAGGGCACGAAGATCGAATCCTCGGGGCCGTTGTCCATGTCGGGCAGGTAATAAAAGGGCCGGTTGTCCTTCATTGCCTTGATCGAGGCACGCACGCTCTCGTCCCGGCGCAGCAGCACCTGGCTGCCGAAGCGGCTGCGCCCGTGGAACAGCCAGCGGTCGATCACCTTGTCCCGCTGGCGGGCGTAGATGCTGACGCAATCGAAGGAGATCGCCATGCGCGTGCCGCCCAGGTCGAGGCCCAGGAAATGGGGCGTGAGCAGGATCACCGGCTGGCGCGCCTCGACGAGCTTCTGCAAGCGTTCTTCGCCCTCGATGCGGACGAGGCGCCGGATGCGCTCGGCCGGCGCGAACCAGGCCAGGCCGCGCTCGACCAGGCTGCGCCCGGCCAGCGCGAAGTGCTCCCGGGCGAGGGCGCGCCGTTCGGCCTCCGGGAGCTCGGGGAAGCACAGGCGCAGGTTGGTGTGCACCACCCGCCGGCGCGGCGCGATGATCAGGTAGAGCAGCAGGCCGATGGCGCGGCCGATGGGGGCCTGCAGCGACAGCGGCAGCCAGTGGAGCAGCCACAGCAGGGCGACGACGATTCGACTCATGGAGTGTCCGGGCGGGTTGGATCTTGTGGCGACGGCCTGGCGGGGGCGGCGTGCGCCCCCGACGGGCGTTTGTAGCGGTTGTAGCCCCACAGGTATTGGGCCGGGTTTTCGCGGATCTGGGCTTCCATCTCGCGGTTGATCGCCGCGGCGCGGGCTTCGGTGTCGCCCTCAAGGGGCACCAGCGCCGGGCGCAGGTGCAGGTGGAAGCCGGCGCCGCCGGGCAGGCGCTCGGCCCAGGCGAACAGCGTGGTCACGCCGGCCACCTCGGAGAGCCGGGCGGCGAGGGTCATGGTGTAGGCCGGGCGGCCGAAGAAGGGCAGCCAGGCGCCTTCACCGCTGCCGGGCACCTGGTCGGGGAGCATCCCGACCGCCTCGCGGGCCCGCAGGGCCTTGATCAGCCGTCGCACGCCGCCCACGTCGGCGGGGGCGATGTGCATGTTGCCGCGGCTGCGCCCGGCGTTGATGAGGGGCTGCAGCACCGCTTTCTTGGGTGCCCGGTAGAGCACCGTGATGGGCTTGTGGGTGGAGAAATACTGGGCGGTGATCTCGAAGCAGCCGAGGTGCGGCGTGATGAAGAGGATGCCGCCGCCAGCCGCCTCGGCGGCCTCGACGTGTTCCCAGCCGCTCACCCGGACGACGCGGGCGACCAGGTCGGCCTGCGGGCGCAGCAGCATCCAGGGCAGCTCTAGCGCCTGCTTGCCGATCTCGCCGACGGCCTGTTTCCAGAGCCGCGCGGCCTGCTCGGCGCCAAGCGCTTGTTCGAGGTTGCTGCGCAGGCGCCGCCGGTAGGTGGGCGACAGGGCGTAGGTGAGCCAGCCGGCCACCACGCCACCGGCCTGCAGCAGCCCCAGGGGCAGGCGGGCCAGGAGGGAGAAGATAAAGGACGCCATCAGCAGGAATCGTCGACGAATTGAAGCAAGCGGAGAGGGGCCGAATTGACGGCCCGGGAGGCGAAGTTATAATTGTGATTCCGCCGAGTTAATCCGACAACTTGCAGGGCGGAGTGAGCCACGGATTGCCGGGTTCCAGGCCGATATCGGGTCGTAACGATGTCTGGTCGTCCAAATACTGCTAAAGCGTCGCCGCTCCGAAACCCCCGAGACGGCAACGCCGCAACCCGGGGGTTTTGTTTTTCAGGAGCACGCGATGGCCAAAGAATACCTGTTTACCTCCGAATCCGTTTCCGAAGGTCACCCCGACAAGGTCGCCGACCAGATTTCCGACGCCGTCCTCGACGCCATCCTGGCCCAGGACCCGCGCGGCCGCGTCGCCTGCGAGACGCTGGTGTCCACCGGCCTGGTGGTGATCTCCGGCGAGATCACCACCAAGGCCGACATCAACTACATGGACATCGCCCGCGAGACCGTGCGGCGCATCGGCTACGACGACTCCGACATCGGCTTCGACTACAAGAGCTGCGCGGTGCTCACCGCGATCAACCGCCAGTCCTCCGACATCGCCCAGGGCGTCAATGAGGGCGAAGGGCTCGACCTCGACCAGGGCGCCGGCGACCAGGGCCTGATGTTCGGCTACGCGACCAGCGAGACGCCGAGCCTGATGCCCTTCCCGATCTACTATGCCCACCGGATCATGCAGCGCCAGGCCGAGGTCCGCAAGGACGGCCGCCTGCCGTGGCTGCGCCCCGACGCCAAGAGCCAGCTCACCGTGCGCTATGTCGACGGCAAGCCGGTGGCCATCGACACCGTCGTCGTGTCCACCCAGCACAACCCCGAAGTCTCCCACGCCCAGCTCACCGAAGCGGTGATCGAGGAAGTGATCAAGCCGGTGCTCCCCAAGGAGATGCTGGACGCCGGTACCAAGTACCTGATCAACCCCACCGGGCGTTTCGTGATCGGCGGGCCGGCCGGCGATTGTGGCCTCACCGGCCGCAAGATCATCGTCGACACCTACGGTGGCGCGGCCCACCATGGCGGCGGCGCGTTCTTGGGCAAGGACCC